>DAOWEX010000053.1:0-11337 GCA_030638265.1 Atribacterota bacterium | reverse complement strand
AGATGTATTTTTGATTCCTATTCAGATGAAAAAGAATAGGCCTGCTCAGATACTTAATATTATAGTGTATGAGCAAAATCTTAAAGAAATACTGGAAGTATTATTTACTGAATCTACTACCCTGGGAGTAAGGATAAGAGAAGTAAAAAGGTTGAGGTTGAGTCAGCAGAATTTTATGGCTGAGACAAAGTATGGTAAAATTAGGGTTAAAGTTGGTATTTTTAAAGGAAATATTAAAAATGTTGCTCCCGAATATGAAGATTGTAAAAAGACAGCCAAACAATACCAGGTTCCTCTTAAAGAGATATACGAAGAAGCTAAAAAAGTTACTTATAATAAATTAACTACCTAACTAAATTGATTGGTAAATTGGAAGATTTGATATATAGGAGGAAATATCTTGCCTGAAAATGCAGAAAAGAAAGACAAAGATATAAAGATTGTTGAGCTCTGTCGGGTTTTTCGTGACGAGGAAGCCGTTACTATTAAGAGTTTATTGGCAAGCTGTAATATTGAATGTATACTGCAATCTGATATTACCCGTTCAGTTTACCCTTTTACTGTAGATGGATTGGCAGAGGTAAGCATTTTAGTCTCTGATAGAGATTTTGAGAAAAGTAAAGAAATTATTAGTAAAATTAAAAATTAATTTTGTATTTATTCTTTTCCCCCTCACCCTGGCCCTCTCCCTCCAGGGGAGAGGGGAGCAGTCTAACTAAGATAGGAGGTTGTTGTGTTAAAAGAAATAACTATCCAAACCAGTACTCACACACAAATCTTAGATATTACCACTCAAGTTCAGAAAGTAGTAGGAGAGAGTGGAATAGCTGAGGGATTATGTTGTGTTTTTGTTCCTCATACTACTGCTGGAGTTACCATAAATGAAAATGCTGACCCCAGTGTTAAACATGATATAATTATGGAATTAAATAAAGTGATTCCTTTTAATGATAATTACAGTCATTTAGAGGGGAACTCTGCGGCTCATATCAAAGCGAGTATCATCGGTTCCTCGGTGAATGTTCCCGTGAAAAATAATAATCTCCTTCTGGGAACCTGGCAAGGAATCTGTTTTTGTGAATTCGATGGGCCCAGAACTAGACATTTATTTGTGAAGATAATATGATGCAAAGAACCGTCCCCTGCATCAAAATATAGAAGGCATTTGATGGAAAATATAACAGGAACTATAGAGAAAATTGTATATAGAAATGAAGAAAATGGCTATGTGATAGCGAAGATAAATTTAGAAAAGAATGAAGAAAAATTAACCACTATTGTTGGGAATATGGCCTCTGTAAATATTGGTGAGACTTACGAGTTAAAAGGGGAATGGGTTAATAATCCCAAATATGGTTGGCAATTTAATTTTAAAAATTATCAATTAATCTTACCCACCTCTTTACTTGGTCTAAAAAGATATTTAGGCTCTGGATTAATTAAAGGAGTTGGTCCTGCAACTGCGGATAGGATAATAAAACATTTTGGTAGTAAAACTTTGGAGGTTCTGGAAAATAATCTCCAGAGATTAACTGAAGTAGAGGGGATTGCCGAGAAACGGATAAAAGTGATTAGTAAATCTTGGGAAGAACAAAAAGAGATTAAAAGAGTGATGATATTTTTACAATCCTACCAAATTACTACTGGATATGCAGTTAAGATTTATAAGACTTATGGGAATGCTGCCATTGAAAAACTAAAGGAAAATCCGTACAGGTTAGTTGATGATGTGTTTGGTATCGGATTTAAAATTGCAGACCGTATCGCTCAGAATTTAGGCATAGAACCTACTTCTCCTGCCAGAATAAAAGCAGGAATTAAATACATTTTAAATGAATTGGCTAATCAAGGTCATTGTTACGGGGTTATTACTGAAATGATTGAGAAGGGTAGTGAATTATTAGAGGTTGAAGAATCATTGGTTGAAAAAGCTTTGGATGTTTTAAAAAATAATCATGAGATTATTGTGCAAGAAGATAGAGCATGGTTACCCTTTTATTATTCTGCCGAATTAGGAGTAAGTAAAAAATTAATCGAATTACTAAAATTTCCTCAACAGATAATTAATTTAGATGTGCAAAAAAAAATAGGATATTTGGAAAAAAGATATGATTTTTCTTTTGCCGAAGAGCAAAAAGAAGCCATTAGGAAAGTCCTCTTAAATCGGGTATTAGTGGTAACTGGTGGTCCTGGAACGGGTAAAACTACTACTACTTTGGGACTCATTGAACTTTTTGAGGAATTAGAATTAAAAATAATTTTAGCGGCGCCTACTGGTAGAGCAGCGAAAAGATTGAGTGAGACTACTGGCAGAGGGGCTAAGACTATTCATAGGTTATTAAAATATAGTCCCAAGAGCGGAACTTTTACCAAGGATGCAGAAAACCCTATTAAGGCCGATGTAATAATTTTAGATGAAGTCTCTATGATAGATATTTTATTGATGAATAGCCTGTTAAAAGCGGTTCTTCCCGGTACTTTTTTAATTTTAATTGGAGACGTAGACCAGTTGCCTTCTGTAGGCCCAGGGAATCTCTTAAAAGATATAATCGATTCCGAAACTATTCCGGTGGTGAGATTGACCAAAATATTTAGACAAGACAGGAGAAGTTTAATCATTGTGAATGCCCATCGAGTTAATGAAGGGAAATATCCTGTTATTAAAGGAGAAAGGGAAAGAGATTTTTATTTTATGGAAGAAGAGGACCCCCAGGTTGCTGCTCAAAAAATAATCAACCTTTGTACTGTTCGTCTTCCCTCAAAATATAAAATAGACCCGGTAGATGATATCCAGGTTCTCTCTCCTATGTATAAAGGAGAGATAGGTGCAGATAATTTAAATTATAGCCTAAGAGAGTCATTAAATTCAAAAGGAAAAGAAATTAAGTACGGGAATTATTCTTTTAGAGTAAATGATAAGGTTATGCAAATTAAGAATAATTATGATAAAGAGGTCTTTAATGGAGATATAGGCAGGATTAAAAATATAGACGTGGAGGAACATATTTTAGAAGTAAATTTTTATGGGAGAAAGATTGGTTATGACTTTTCTGAATTAAATGAGTTAGTATTAGCCTATGCTATTACTGTTCATAAAAGTCAGGGCAGCGAATATCGAATAGTTATCATCCCGGTAATGACTCAGCACTATTTGCTCCTTCAAAGGAATTTATTATATACTGGAATTACGCGGGCGAAAGAAATGGTAATATTAATCGGGACTAAAAAGGCCTTATGGATTGCCATTAAAAATAATAAAACATTTCATCGAAATACCTCACTGAAAGAAAGATTAAAAGAAATAAGTGAAAAAGAATAAATACTAAGGTAAGGAGAAATAAAGATTATGGTAAATGAAGAGATTATGAAATCATTAGCTATCAAGACTGAATCAAAGATTGTTCTTTTGGTTGCAGATGGTATTGGTGATATCCCTTCAAAAAACAATAAGACAGTGCTGGAAACAGCTTTGATTCCTAATTTAGATAGATTAGCTTCTAAAGCAGTTTGTGGTTTGACTGATCCTATCTCCTGTGGGATTACTCCCGGGAGTGGGCCAGCTCACCTTTCTTTATTTGGATATGACCCCATTAAATATCAGATTGGAAGAGGGGTTTTAGAAGCCTTGGGAGTGGGAATGGAGCTTACTCCTTACGATTTAGCCTGTAGAGGTAATTTTGCCACTTTAAGTGAAGAAGGGATAATAACTGATCGTCGAGCAGGAAGGATTCCCACTGCCTTAAATGAAAAAATCTGTAGAATTATGCAAGATAAGATTAAACAGATAGGAGAAGTTGAGGTAATAATTACCCCGGGCAAGGAACACAGATTTGTGGTGATATTTCGAGGAAAAGATTTAGAAGAAGGTCTTTCTGATGCTGATCCTCAGGTAGTAGGGGGGGAAATAAAGTATGCTCAACCTTTACAGCCCGGGGCAAAAAAGACTGCCGAGATTATAAACGAATTTATCAAGAAAGCTACTGAAGTATTAAAAGAACATTATCCTGCCAATACAGTTTTACTGAGGGGATTTGCCAAACACCCCGGTTTGCCCACTATGAATGAAATATTTAAATTAACTCCAGCTGCCATAGCTACTTATCCTATGTATAATGGATTAGCTAAATTGGTGGGCATGGAAATATTAAAGACGGGGGAATCGATAAAAGAAGAGTTTGAAATCTTGAAAGAAAATTTTGAAAAATATGATTTCTTTTATCTTCATATAAAAAAGACTGATAGTTACGGAGAGGATGGGAAGTTTGAAGAAAAGGGTAAGATAATTGAAGAAGTAGATAAATTCATTCCTGAGGTACTTAACTTAAAACCGGATGTTCTGGTGGTTACTGGAGATCATTCTACCCCTACCTTATTAAAGGCACATAGCTGGCACCCCAATCCCTTTATCTTATTTTCTCCGTATGTTAGGGTTGATGAAGTTGATAGGTTTAGTGAAAAAGCTTGTACCCAGGGAGGGTTGGGAAGATTTCCAGCAGTAGATGCCCTTCCTTTAATGATGGCCAATGCCTTAAAATTGAAGAAATTTGGAGCATAATTTAGAAAAACCTTTAAAATAATATTAACCGAAGGTTTAGAGGAAAGGTTTAGAAGACATAAAAAGTTTGCTTTAGCCTTTCAAAAGGGATTGGAGGAATTAGGATTTAATTTACTTCCTTCCCAGGAAATTCGGGCAAATACTGTATCAACCGTGTTATATCCTCCTGGTATTGAAGACTTATCCTTCAGAGAAAAATTGTATAAAAACGGTGTCTTAGTATCTGCAGGTAAAGGAGTATTAGCAGGTAAAATTTTCCGTTTAGGACATATGGGCAATATAACTGAAAACGAAGTGGTAGCAACGATAAGTATTATTGAAAAAACTTTATCCGAATTCAATTATAATTTTAAATTGGGAGCAGGAATAGGAGCTGCCGAGAACATCTTGTTTGCCAAATAATAAAGCATTTAGAAATAGGTGATAGTTTGGGAAGGAAAATATTTTTTGGGATATGGTTACTTGTTTATTCAATTATGATTTTCATTTTTTCTTCCCGACCAGAGGTTGGGGTAGAACAATATTTTTATGGCCAGGACAAAGTAATGCATTTTTTTATTTACGGTATTCATGCTTTCCTTTGTCTGTTAACTTTAAGTGATAGAATATTGTTATTAAAATTTATACAATATTTTTTAGCCTTAGTTTTCTCTGTTTCTTATGGAATATTTAATGAGATTTACCAATATTTTATTCCGGAAAGAGAATATTCTTTTGTAGATATTATAGCCAATAGTCTGGGCATAATTACTTTTCTTATTCTGGTATATATTTTTCAGAATAAAAAACGAAAAAATGTAAACAAAAGTGCCTGGCACAAAAGTTTACATTAGGAGAGGATTATGAGGAAGAATATATTTGTCCCTTCAAAAGGAGAATATGTCAGAGGTAACAGACCAGCGGTAGACTGCATTTTATGTTCAATTGTGAAGAATGATCCTAAAGTTATTAATTTAGAAATTTTTAGGACTAAAAGTTTTATTATAGCGGTTAATCTATATCCTTATAATCCTGGCCACTTGATAATATTCCCTCATCGACATATAGAAGAAATTGAAAAACTATCACTTTCTGGAATTAGAGAATTACATAAATTAACTGTAATATCTTTAAAAGTTCTGAAGAATCTCTATAACCCTCACGGATTTAATATTGGATACAATTTAGGCAAAGGAAGTGGGGCCAGTATTAAACATTTGCATCTTCATATTGTGCCTCGCTATGAAAATGAATTAAGTTTTATAGATGTATTAAGTGGCTCAAAGATAATTGTGGAAGAACCTAAAAATACTTTGCAAAGACTTAAAAGCGAATACAAAAAATATGCCAAGGAATTATTGGATCAGTAAAATAAACAATTCATTTCAATCTAACCAGTTGGTCAAAAAATATTTTCTGAGGTAGTGAGGAAGTATTAATTTATGAAAAATATTCTAATTTGTGGTCCTCCTGGAGTGGGGAAGACTACTTTGATAAAGAAAATATTGGAAAACTTAAATTTAAAGTCAGGAGGATTTCATACAGAAGAAATAAAAGAAAATAAGAATCGGGTTGGTTTTAAAATTATTTCTCTTGATAATCAGGAAGGAGTTCTGGCTCATATTAGTATAAAAGGAGCGAAAAGAGTGGGAAGATACGGAGTAAATATTTATGATTTGGAGAATATTGGAGTAAAATCCCTTAGCCAATCCCTTAAAAATGATGACTTGATTATAATTGATGAAATTGGCAAGATGGAAATCTTTTCAGATAAATTCAAAGAGAAAGTCTTAGATTGTCTAAACTCAGAAAAGTTTGTTCTTGCTACTATAGGTATAGGAGGGGATAAATTTATTTCCCAGATAAAAGAGAGAAAAGACGTAATACTATTTAAAATGACCAGAGAGAACAGAGAAAGACTGATGAATAAGATATTATCTATAGTTTCGAAAGAAGGTTAAGTCTGGATTCGAAATGTCCTTCCTGTTTAAAATAAAATATATTTTAAAGTTATTTTTTAAAACAATAATATATATAAATAAAGAAGGGAGAAAAGAATGGAATTATTAAAAAAATTGTGTGAGACGCCAGGAATTTCTGGTTATGAGGAGAGGATTCAGAAAATTATTAAGGAAGAATTGGCAAAAGTAACTGACGAGGTTAAAGTAGATAAATTAGGAAATATTATCGGAATAAAAAAAGCAAAAAAAGTTTCAAGTGAGTCTCCCCCTCGAAAAGTGATGATTGCTGCTCATATGGACGAAATTGGCTTTATGATTAATTATATTGATAAAGATGGATTTTTAAGATTTGTTCCGGTGGGGGGATTTGACCCCAAAACTCTAATTGCCCAAAGGGTAATAGTTCATGGGGAAAAAGATATTGGAGGAGTAATTGGTTCCAAGCCAATTCATATTTTGGAAGAAGAAGAAAAGAAAAAGCCGCCTAAGATTAAAGACCTTTTTATAGATGTAGGCCTGAAAAAAGATGAAGTTTCAAAGATAGTAAAAGCAGGGGATTTTGTTACTTTAGACAGGAATTTTAAAGAACTCAATGATAAGATAATAACTGCTAAAGCCTTTGATGATAGAGTTGGGGTATATGTAATGATTGAAGCATTAAAAAGAATTAAAGATTGTTATGTTGATATATATGCTGTTGCCACCGTTCAGGAAGAGGTAGGAGTTAGAGGGGCAATTGTTTCTTCATTTTTTATCGAGCCCGATGTAGGTATTGCCCTTGATGTTACCATAGCTTCGGATCTTCCTGGTACAAAGGAAGAAGAAATGGTGACCACTTTAGGAGGGGGGACAGCTATATCTTTAATGGATTCTTATACTATTTCTAATAAAAAAGTAGTTGATTTTTTAAGAAAGATAGCCGAAGAGAATAAAATTAAATATCAGACCAACATATTACTGGGAGGAGGGACTGATGCGGGGGCAATACAAAGGAGTAAATCGGGGGTGCCTGCTTGTACCATTTCTATTCCTACCAGATATGTTCATTCAGTAGTGGAGATGTGTCATAAAGAAGATATTGAAAACTCTATCAGATTAATGAGTAAATTTTTAGAAAATGCCCACAAGGGAGACTTCTAGTAGTATTTAGTGAATAGTGAATAGTATATAGTTGAAAGATAAATACAAACGACTAATTAATGACTGGATTAATAGACAGGCGAGACGCCTGTCCTACTAACGACTAACGACTATTCACTATCGACTAAATTAATTGGCAAACCAATTAAAAGGAAAGATGAGAAAACAGAATATTTTATTAAAGATTCACAAGAGTTTATATAATTATTTTGGTCCCTTGAATTGGTGGCCCGGAGATACTCCTTTTGAAATAATGGTGGGTGCAATTCTTACTCAAAATACTTCCTGGAGCAATGTGGAAAAAGCGATTAATAATTTAAAAAAAGAATATTTATTAGAACCTCAAAATCTTTATCATATAAACCAGGAAGAATTAGCCCAATTGATTAAACCTTCGGGTTATTATAATATTAAAGCGCAAAGATTAAAAAATTTTATAACTTTCTTTGTAGAAGAATTTGAAGGTTCTGTGAAAAAAATGTTTTCAGGTGATGGTGAGGAGTTAAGAAGAAAATTATTAAAAGTTAATGGAATTGGTCCTGAAACGGCAGATAGTATATTATTGTATGCCGGGGAAAAACCATTTTTTGTAGTTGATGCTTATACAAAAAGAATATTTTCTCGCCATAACTTAATTTCGGAAGATGCTTCCTATCATCAAATTCAGGAATTTTTCATTCGAAACTTAGACAGTAATGTAGAATTGTATAATGAGTTTCATGCTCAAATTGTGATGCTCGGAAAAACTATATGTACCAGCAAAAACCCTGATTGTTCTAAATGTCCAATCGCTTATCTGGATGGTTATAGTTAATAAATCAATTTTTAAGCAAAGGAGATAAAAGATTATGTTGGAAGTTGTAGAAACTGAAAAAAAATTGCTTGATGATTATAAAGATATTGTTGGAAGGGAAGAAATTGAGAGTATCAAAAAATTAGCTTTGCCTTTAAAGGGGAAAAGGGTAGTCCATATAAATGCTACCTCTTTTGGAGGAGGAGTAGCAGAAATATTATCAGCTTTAGTTCCCTTAATGAAAGATGTAGGCATAGAAGCTGAATGGCAGGTAATAAAGGGTTCGGATGATTTTTTTAATGTAACTAAAGCCATCCACAATGGCCTACAGGGAATGGATGTTCCATTTACTGAAGAAATGAAAGAAATATTTTTGAAAAATAATCAACTTAACGAAAAGTTATTCGAAGGTGAATATGATTTTATAGTGATTCATGATCCCCAGCCAGTGGCAATATTAAATAATCACCAAGAAAAAATTGGGAAAAGGATTTGGCGGCTTCATATTGACCCTACTAATGCCCAGGAAAAAATATGGCAATTTATTAAACCTTTTATAGAAAAATATGATGCTGCTATCTTCACTTTAAAAGAATATGTTAAAGATGATCTTAAATTAAAAAATATTGCGATAATTCCTCCTGCTATTGATCCTTTAAGTCCTAAGAATATGGATTTAGATCAGAAAGAGATTGAAAATATTGTAACAAAATATAAAGTAGATCCAAATAGACCAATTATAACTCAGGTTTCCAGATTCGACCCCTGGAAGGATCCCCTGGGAGTTATCGATATGTACAGGATAGTAAAAAGAGAAATTGAAGATGTGCAATTAGTCCTTATCGCCTCTATGGCTAATGATGATCCGGAAGGCTGGGAATATTATGAAAAGACTGCCCGACATGCTGGTGAAGATTATGATATACATCTTTTATCTAATTTAAATGGGGTAGGGAACCTGGAGGTCAATGCCTTTCAAAGAGCTTCTGATGTAATTATTCAAAAATCCTTAAGGGAAGGATTTGGGTTGGTAATTACGGAGGCATTATGGAAAGGGAAGCCGGTTGTGGCAGGAAATGTAGGCGGAATTCCTTTGCAAGTGGATAATCGACGTACTGGATATTTGGTTGGTGATATTTCTGAATGTGCCGAACGGGTTATACATCTTTTAAAAGATTCAGAAATTGCTAAGAAAATGGGCATTTCAGGAAAAGAATATGTTAGGAAGAATTTTTTAATTACTCGTCTATTAAAGGATTATTTAAGTTTATTTAATAGCTTAGAATAAAAAACAAAAGCTTAGAAGAGCAATTGTTTATCCTATATATTTAAAATTAATATCCCCTAATTTAACTCTCTTTTTAGGATTACAACGCTATTTTGTAAAAGGTATTTTAGCCGGGTCAGTGAAAGGATAAAATTAATTTGCCAATTAGCAAATTAATTTAGTCGTTAGTGAATAGTGAATAGTCGTTAGCATACAACATAGCGTAGAGCGGGTAGCGTTTAGCGTATAGTTATGAATTAATAATAAGATAATTGTCCTAATTAAATTAAAAACTTAAAGCTAAAAGCGCAAAACCATAATTTAAAATTAAGAATTTTATAAAATATTACTTGCTACAACACATTACTTATTTCGGGTAGACACAAGGTCTACCTCTACTTGTACTTACGACCTTATCTTTCTTTACTATCCGCTATACGCTGTACGCTCCACGCTAATATACGAGATACGATTCACGAGATACGAGATACGAGATACGAATAAAAATACTTGCAGAATTCATTGCAATTTTATAGAATAAATAAACAAGTCTATTATTAAAGTAAAGGCAAAGCAAAAAGTTTTTTTCTCGCCGTATTTTTTTATTTTATTTAGGAGAAAAATTATGAACGAAGAGAGCTTCAAAAAAGAAATTCTTGATTTTGAAGATAAATATCTTTCTCCTTATGCTACGAAAAATCGCGCGGATAGAAGAGAGCGCAAAACATCTCATCCCTTAAGAGGACCTTATTCAAGAGATCGTGATCATATATTATATAGTGGTGCATTTCGCAGATATGTAGGGAAAACCCAGGTGATATATTTTGCTGCCAGTTTCGATGAGCAGTTATCTACTCGAAGTATTCATACCCTACAAGTTTCCCAAATAGCGAGATCAATTGGAAAAGCTTTAAGGTTGAACCTTGACCTTATTGAGGCTATTGCCATTGGCCATGATTTAGGACATCCTCCTTTTGGACATGATGGAGAAGAGATTCTTCAAGAGATTTGCAGGGAGAAAAAGATTGGTATATTTTTTCATAATATTCATAGCCTTAGAATAGTCGATAAACTTGCTGATGCCTGTAAAGGGATGAACTTGACCTTTCAAGTAAGAGATGGAATTCTCTCCCATGATGGTGAGATAAACGAAAAATATCTAAAACCAGATCGAAATAAAACTGAAGCCGATTTAATGAATTATTGCCAGGAAAAATCTCAAGGGAAACAGGTCTATATAGTACCAGCAACTTTAGAAGGGTGTGTAGTTAGGATGTCAGATGCAATTTCCTACGTAGGCCAAGATTTTGAAGATGCAATAAGAATAAGGATAATAAAGAAGGACGAATTGCCCGATAAAATCAGAAAAGAATTAGGAGAAACCAATACAGATATTATAAATTCTCTGGTTAGCGATATCATTATTAATTCTCATAACCGGGACGAAATAAGTTATTCGTCTAATATCGCCGAAAGAATTTTTGAACTAAAACAGTTTAATACAGAAAGGATATATAAAAGTTCCGAACTAAAAGCAAAAAAGACTAAGTTGAAAATTGCCTTTAAATATCTTTTTAACAAATTTCTAAGTGATCTTAATCGGAGAGAGGAAGATTCTCTAATTTTTAAAGAATGGATTTTT
>DAOWEX010000047.1:0-3847 GCA_030638265.1 Atribacterota bacterium | reverse complement strand
TTAAGTATAGTTGACCAATCAGACTTAGCTCGTTTTAAAAAATCTCTCAATGCCTCTTCTCTCATAGGATGTACAGAAGTAATACTTAAAAGATCCTCTTCGGCATTTCCGGTAAAAGCAAAAGCATTTCCTTCATAGCCGATAAGACATTCTACCTGATCAACCTTTTCTTTAAAGATAGATTCTACTGAAGAAGAGATCTGGCGGAGGATTAATCGACCTCACCGAAATTTGCATTTAGATTCTCTTCTGGAGGGCATATTGGAGTTTGCCCGAACTTTTAAAGGAAAAATAATAACAGAAACGATGTTAATTAAAAATATTAATGATAATAGTCAACATATAGAGAGGGTGGCTGATTTTTTAGCTCAACTTAAGCCGAGCCGGTCTTATTTATCCCTGCCTATTCGACCTCCAACAGAGAGATGGGTTCAAGCTCCCCCCGAGGAAATGGTAAATCAGAGCTACTACCTCTTTAAGGATAAGATTGATCAGGTAGAATATCTTATTGGCTATGAAGGCAATGCCTTTGCCTTTACTGGTGAGGTTGAAGAAGATATTTTGAGTATTACCTCAGTGCATCCCATGAGGGAAGAAGCGCTGAGGGATTTTTTAAAACGGGCTAAATCTAATTGGTCGGTTATAGACCGATTAATTAAACAAGGTCAGTTAGTAGAGTCAGAGTATAAGGGGCATAAATTCTATATAAGAAAATTTCCAAAATAAGATTATATTTAACTTGAAGATAATACAGAGGAAAGGATGTAAAATGCCCAGAATTAAACCTTTCGAAAAATATACTGAGAAATATGAAGATTGGTTTAAGAGAAATAAATTTGCTTATGAATCAGAAATTCAGGCCGTTAAGGAGTTATTACCTCGAGGGAAGAAGGGCATAGAAATTGGGGTAGGAAGCGGTAGATTTGCCGTCCCTTTAGGTATAAAAATCGGTGTTGACCCCTCACCTCGGATGCGAGAGATTGCGCAACAAAAAGGGATTAAAGTCATTGATGCAGTAGCAGAGGAGCTCCCTTTTGAAAACTCTCAGTTTGAACTTGCTTTAATGGTTACTACGATTTGTTTTGTAGATAATTTAAATCTGGCTTTCAGAGAGGCCTATCGGATATTAAAATCGGGGGGTTATTTAATAATTGGATTTGTAGATAAAGATAGCCTTTTGGGGAAATTATACCAACAAAATAAAAAAAAGAATGTATTTTACAAAATTGCCACTTTCTATTCCGTAAAGGAAGTGGTATATAATTTAAATAAGGTTGGATTTAAAGAATTTAATTTTAAGCAAACAATATTTCGTAATTTAACTGAAATAAAAAGTGCAGAGCCTATAAAAGAAGGTTATGGGGAAGGTTCTTTTGTGGTGATAAGAGCAAGGAAATAAAAATAGATGATTTTAACTTAATATAAATATGCCGCGCTTGTAGAGATTATCAAACAAAAGATGTAAACATTAATGATTAAAGAGAATGTAAAGAAAATATTGGATGAATTACCCGAAAATGTAGAATTAGTCGCTGCTGCCAAGGCCAGAACTTCGGAAGAGATCGAGGAAGCAATAGAGGCGGGAATAAAGATTGTGGGAGAGAATTACATTCAGGAGGCGCAAAGGGCCTGGGCGGTAATTGGGAAAGGGGTAAAATGGCATTTTATCGGACATCTCCAAAAAAATAAAGTTAAAAAGGCAGTAAAAATTTTTGATATGATAGAGACAGTTGATTCCTATGATTTAGCACAGGAAATTAATAAAAGATGTAGTCAGATTTCTAAAATAATGCCCGTATTAATTGAAGTAAATAGTGGCAAAGAGAAACAAAAATTTGGTGTATTTCCTGAAGATGTTCTAAATTTAATAAAAGAAATTTCAGATTTTTCAAATATAAAGGTAATAGGACTTATGACCATGGGGCCTCGTTTTGGAAATCCTGAGGATTCTCGTCCATATTTTATCGAAACAAGAAAAATATTTGAAAAAATCAAAGGGCTTAATTTACCTAATATTGAAATGAGATACCTTTCTATGGGGATGACCAATTCATATCAGATAGCCATTGAAGAAAAAGCTAATATGGTAAGAATAGGTACCCTAATATTTGGGAAGAGAAGTTGTAATAAAATAATTAATAAAAAGTGATTATCCTTTAATATAAATTTATATAAAAATGAGCAGGGACAATAGTAATCCACGAAAGCTTACTATATGTCCATTTATTTTATTTAAGAAGGAAAAAATAAGGGGGGAAAATGTTAAAAAATAATAATGCATCAAATACTGAACAAAAGGAAAGAGACAGAAAGGCATATAATATAAAATTGAATGAAAAACTTAAACAAAATATGTCTAAAATAAAACATAAAATATTAGTACTTTCCAATAAGGGAGGAGTAGGAAAAAGTGCAGTAGCTATTAATTTAGCCTGCTCTTTAAGTGAAAAAGGTTTCAAAGTAGGGATATTGGATGCTGATTTACATGGTCCTTCGGTAGCTAAAATGCTGGGCTTTGAAGATAAGATTTTAAGAGGAAGTTCTTTAGGAATTGACCCCATAGTGGTTTCTACAAATCTAGTGGCAGTTTCTATGGCTTCTTTAATAGAGAGTCCTGATATGCCTCTTATTTGGAGAGGTCCTTTAAAGATGATGGCTTTAAAACAGTTTTTAGGAGAGGTTAAGTGGGGCAATTTGGATTATCTTATTATTGATTCACCTCCCGGAACTGGTGATGAACCTTTATCAATTTGTCAACTTATTCCTGAGTTAGAGGGAGGAATTATTGTTACCACACCTCAGGAGGTTGCCCTTAATGATTCTCGTAAATGTGTAAATTTTTTAAAAAATCTTAACATCCCTATTTTAGGTATTATAGAGAATATGAGCGGACTGAAATGTCCTTATTGTGGCAAAAATATTGATTTATTCAAATCAGGAGGAGGCGAAAAGGCAGCTTTAGAATTTAATTTACCTTTTTTAGGCAAAATCCCTATTGATATAAATATGGTAAGCTCTTCAGATGAGGGGAAACCGTATATCTTCCAATATAAAAATTCAGAGACCACTCAAATTTTTAATAAGATAGTTGAATCAATTATTGCTCAAATGAAATAGTTAGCTGGTTACTTAGTAGCAGCACAGCGTGCCGGGCTGGATTATGGCTCATTGCACAAAGAATAAAAGAAAAATATTTAGTTTATTCCCAAAAATTGCTTTGAAGGTGGTGTAGGCTATCAGCTTTCTATATAAAGGATTTAAAAAATATGAAATCAAAAAATATCTGCAAATGGTATAATGTTTGCCCCATGAAAACATATTTCGAAGAAGGAAGATTAGATTCCAAGTGGGTTAATGAATATTGTTGGAGTAATTATCAGCAATGTGTGAGGAGGAAAATGGAAGAGAAAGGCCAATATCATCCTGACAATATGCTTCCTGACGGGACTATTAATAAAAAATTAGAGATATAAAAGTAAGGAAAATATATTATGTATTATACATACACAATAACCGGATTAATATTGATAATCTCTTTAATTACAAACCGTGAAAAAACACTCAAGGCAGTTAAGATTGCTATTGAAAAATTTATGAAAATTTTTCCAGCTTTTTTAATTATGCTTATTCTTGTTTCGTTTATCCTTTTTCTTTTTCCAGATGAAGTAATTTCAAATTATCTGGGACATAGTAGTAAATCTATTAGTGTTTTCTTGGCTTCTTTTTTTGGGTCAATAACTATAATGCCTGGTTTTATCGCTTTTCCCTTATCTGGTTTTCTATTAAGTAAAGGAGTTCCCTATATGGTCTTATCGGCATTTACCACAACTTTAATGATGGTAGGTGT
>DAOWEX010000067.1:0-12135 GCA_030638265.1 Atribacterota bacterium | reverse complement strand
ATCTTGAGAAAATTTATCAAAATAATTTGGATCGTAGGAAGGTCTTACTGCCATGGCTAATATTTCGCCAGTTTTAGGTTTTACCACAATAGCAACCCCGGCTTTCGCTTTGTATTTTTGAAAAGCTTTATCCAGGGCTTCCTCAGTAATATATTGTATGACTTCATCAATAGTTAAAACAATTGATTTCCCATCTCGATGGGCAGTTGGTTCCTTAATGCTAAGAGGTATCTTTCCTCCCGAGGCATCTCTTTCCAAAATTACCAAACCAGGTAAACCTTTTAATTCCTTATCGAAAAATAACTCCAATCCCTCCAATCCTTGATTATCTATCCCCACAAATCCTAATAGATTAGAAGCTAAATAATTCTTAGGATAATATCTCTTGTTCTCATTTAAAAAATCCAAACCATCTAAATTTATTTTTTTAATCTCTGCAACTTCTGTATCTGTTAATTTCCTTTTTATCCACACAAAAGATCTTTTCTGGTTTAATTTATCCAGTACATCTTTTGTTTTCAAATTCAAAATTGAGGATATTTTTCGGGCAGTTTCTTGAGGATTTTTAACTTTAGGGGGAATAGCAAATAAGGATTGAACAGTAACATTTACAGCTAATTTCTTTAAATTTCTATCATAGATATTACCCCGTTCTCCTTCAATAGAGAAAGAAGTTAGATGTTCTTGTTGGGCAATTTCTTTAAACTTATTACTTTGAACAATTTGAATATTATATAGTCTATAAACCAATAAAAAATAAAAAACTATAAATACTATAGATAAAAAAGTTATACGTTCTCTTTTTTCTTTAGAAAGCAATAACTATTCCCGCCTTTTTTAGCTTTTATTGCTATACAAGTATTTTAACTTAATACTGATGAAATCAACTCATTTAATTTCTTTAGGTCAAAACTAGCCCAAAAATATTTTTCTTTTTCATAATTATTGCTGATTACGCCGATATTCTCCCCTGGATTAATTTTAGGAGTAGGGAGCGAGGCAACAAATTCAACTTCTTTTGGCCTAATCATTCCTAAATGGTTACAAGCAATTTTTTCAATTCTATCTAAGGCAGAAAGAGTCTCTACGGTAAGTTCAAGTTTTTTATTCTGTTCTTCTAATCTTATTTTACAATTTTCCAGTTCTATTAATTTATATCCCAACTCTGTTAATACGATATTATTAGAAATATAAAAAATAATTACAGAAGTGACAAAAACTACTAACATTAAAAATGACCCACAAATAATTAAGGTACTTTTACCTTCATAATTACTACTTGCTATCACCTTACTACTTCTCACTATTTTATCACCCCTTTATATTTCGATTACTTTTTCACGATCGCTTCTTACAACAGTACTAAGTCATCAATTTTGCCATTAGGTGGCACTCAAGCAATATTGAGTGCCACCTAAAATCAAATTCCTGTCCAATCATTTTACAGATATTATCTTTTCTGCTACTCTCAATTTGGCACTTCTTGCTTTAGGATTTTTCTTTACTTCCTCTGAAGAAGGCCTAATTGGTTTTTTGGTTAAAATTTTTAACCCATAATTCTTTTGCGCTATTCCTTCCCTTTTCACTTCTTTAAATAGGGTTTTAACTATCCTATCCTCTAATGAATGATATGAAATAACACAAATCCTGCCTTTATCGTCTAAAACATTAATTGCTTGATTTAAACCTTTTTCTAAAGCCTTAAGTTCCTGGTTTACCTCTATCCTTATAGCCTGAAAAACTCTGGTGGCTGGATGAATTCTCCACTTTTTTCTCTTCTTAGTTTTAGGAAGGGCCCTTATTACTAAATCAGCTAATTGCCTGGTAGTGGTTATAGGCTTTTTTTGTCTTTCTGTAACGATCAACCGAACAATTCTCTTAGAAAGACGCTCTTCTCCATATCTTTCAAATATACCGATTAGTTCTTTTTCTGTATATCTATTAATCAATATGCTTGCATCAAACTTTTGTGTTTGATCCATCCGCATATCTAAATGGCTATCTTCTCTAAAGCTAAATCCTCGTTCCTTCTCTTTTAGTTGGTGAGAGGACACTCCTAAATCAAAGATTATCCCCGATACTGCTTCCAACTTTAAGTCAGATAGAATGTCTTCTAAATTTTTAAAATTACCTTTAACTAATTTCACTTTGCCAAGAAAATTTTTTAATTCTACTTTTGCTGCTTCAATTGCTTCTATATCCTGATCGATACCAATCAATAAACCATCAGGATATATATTTTTTAAAATAGCTTTTGAGTGTCCCCCACCTCCCAGGGTACAATCAATATATACACCACCTCCTTTTTTGAAATTTAAATAGTGTAAAACTTCTTTTGTTAGCACAGGTATATGAAAGGAATTTATCATAAATTAACCTTCTTGCTCATATATCCTTTCCGCAATATCTTCATATGAACCTTCAATTTTATTGAAGTATCCTTGCCAAATATCTTTACTCCAGATTTCAAGCCTATCTAATACACCGATAACCATAACTTCCCGTTTGACCCGGGCATAATCTCTTAAATATTTCATTATGATAACTCGGCCTTGATTATCCAGAGTACAACTGGCTGCCCGAGAAAAAAGTATTCTTTTAAATGCTCGGGCATCTTTTTGTCCTAAAGGAAGCAATTTTAATTTTTCAGCCAGAACTTTCCATTCTTCCAGAGGATATACAAAAAGACAAACATCGAGACCATAAGTAATAACAAAATTATCACCTAAGGGTTCTCTGTATTTTGAGGGTATAATTAATCTCCCTTTTTCATCAATAGTATGTTCATATTGCCCTAAAAACATAAATGCTCCTTTATATTATTTCCTCCACTATACTCCACTTTACTCCACCTATTTATAGTATACTACATTTTTTTAAAAAACCCTCTTTTTTTTTGAAAATAATTTTATTTTTTTTAAAAAATTAGAAAATACCGCTTATTTAGTGTGTTTCGTATAATAGATACACCATTTTTCTTCATATTTTTGGGAAAAATAGAAGAGCAGACTTTAAGATTGATTTTTAAGAGGGGTATTTTGAGGGAAAAAGAATAAAAAAAGACATACAGTAAAATATTTTACTGTATGTCTTTATATCTATTTATTTTGATAAGCAGATCATAAGCCGAGTTCTGTTCCCTTATTAAATTATAAGGGCGGTAATCATCTATCTGGGATGCAAGTTACCTTACACCTCTTGCGACCTACCCGAAGATTCAGCGGGCCACCACAACTCTTCCTATTTGGTCTTGCTCCAAGTGGGGTTTACTAAGCTTGTTAGTCACCTAACAACTGGTAGGCTCTTACCCTACCTTTTCACCTTTACCCGGCACTCAATCCTAATATTAAATTTTCCTTAATAATAGTTTTTTAAATCTGTTTTCTATTACAAAAACTATCCTCGTTTACTTAATATCAGGATTGAGTGCCGGGCTGTGTATTTTCTGTAGCACTTTCCTTAAGGTTACCCTCACTGGGGGTTACCCAGCACTTTGCCCTATGGAGCTCGGACTTTCCTCGAAAGAAATTATCTTTCTTCCGCGATTACCCGATCTACTTATCAACTATTCTCTTTTTTCTATTTTAAAATACCATTTTATTCCAAATAAGTCAATTGACTGTTTGACTTAAATTACCCTTTCCAAACCAAAATTCGATTACAATTAGGGCAAGTTATTAGTGTTTGACCTTTTTTTAATTGATAAATAATATCACTGGGAAGATCAAGATAGCAACCTGGGCATATAGAACTATTAACCTCAACAATGGCTTTTCCACCTTTTTCTTTTTTTAACAGTTCATATTCTTTTAAAAGACGGCTATCTGTTAATTTATTTAATATATCTTCTCTTTTAATGCTTAAAGAATTCATACTTTCTTCTATTCTTGATGCCATTAATTCCATTTCCTGTTGACACTTTAGTAAATACTTATCTTTCTCTTTTAAATTTTCTTCAAGTTTATTAACCGACTTTTTAAGATCTTCTATTTCTTCCATTAAATCTAAAAGTTCATCCTCAATATTATCTTTTTCTTTTTCATAATTAGATATTACCCTTTGTAATTGTTTAAGCTCTTTGATATCGGCTATTTTACCTCCGTATAAATCTTCCTGATGTTTTTTGATTTTGTTAGATTTATCAGATAAATCTAATTCCTTTCTTTTCAATTTAATCTGCAACTCTTTATAGTTTTCATGTTTATTTTTTATACTATTCTTTAACTCTTGAATTTCTCGATTAATCCTGTCAACTTTCAAGGGTAAGTCTTTCTTTTTTTTCTCTTCTTCGTCTATATCATTATCCATTTTTTGTAACTCTAATAGAATATCAAATTGTTCTACCAATACACTATTCCTCCTCTCTTTAGGGCAATAGAGTGTTCTAAAATAAAAAAGCCTTACTTCCTACATATAAGAAGTAAGGCTTCTGAAACACTCTAATATTTTACCAATTTTACATTTCTTCATAAAATCTTTTACTACCCTTATAACTAATAAAAATCTATTAGTTTTTTTGGTGGGCCCACCTGGGGTCGAACCAGGGACCGACCGGTTATGAGCCGGTTGCTCTGCCAGCTGAGCTATGGGCCCGCTTTCCAATAATTATCTTCGATAAAAGTATATCAGATATGCTTTTAAAGTCAAGAAAAATTCGTATCTCGTGAAGAATAGCGTAGAGCGTATAGCGTATAGCGTTAAGAATAAGTTATATAGTATTTAGCAAAGAAAATAAAAGAGAGAAAAAAGTAGGGGCGTATTGCATACGCCCTTGTAACTGATGAATAAAAATCTAAAAATTGAAAATTGTAAACTGATTTCTTTATCTAACTACCAATAAAGTGTAAGCAATAGAATAATCAATATTTTAAAACTTATTTAGATACAGGCTTTTTAGCTGTCCACAGGCAGCAGAAATATCGCCGCCTTTCGACCTCCTTATGGTGGTTGGAATTCCTTTAGTTGCCAATTCATCCTTAAAAGCTTTGACTTGGGGAATGCCGGGTGCCTGTAGTAAAGAACCGGGAGCAGGGTTAAAAGTAATTAAATTTACCTTGGAATTAAACCCACCGATTAGTTTGGCCAATTTATCTGCATAATTTAGCGAATCATTCACTCCTTTAATTAAAATATATTCGAAAGTTACTTGCCTATCTGTTTTTTCTGCATACTTCTTACAAACTTCTATCAAATCACATAAAGGATATTTATTATTAACTGGCATCAGATAAGATCTTAATTTATTTTCCGAGGCGTGGAGAGAAACTGATAATTCTACCTGCCAATTACGCTCTTGCAATCTTTTTATAGCTGGTATTATCCCGCAGGTAGAAATGGTAATCTTTCTTGCTCCAATATTAAAAGCACTTTTAGAATTTAATATAGAGATAGCTTTTACAACATTATCATAATTATCTAAAGGTTCCCCGATCCCCATAAATACAATATTGCGGGGATTAGATTTCATCTTTTTCTTTATAAATAAAACTTGATTTAAAATTTCACTAACTGAAAGGTTTCTTTTAAAACCTTTCTTGCCACTTTCGCAAAATACACAGTCATATTTACAGCCAATTTGCGAAGATATACATTCAGTCACTCTTTTATCGGAAAATATAAGAACACTTTCTATCAAATTCCCATCTTCTAATTTAAATAAATATTTCTCGGTTTTATCTTTCGATATAGCTAATTCTACTAACTCCATCTTATTTATATAAAAAATCTTTTGAAGTAAATCTCTAAATGACGTGGGAAGATTTGACATTTCTCTGAAATCTTCTATCCCCTTTTTATAAAGCAAATCAAATAATTGAGTTGCTCTGTATTTTTCTACTCCTAAATCTTTAACCTCTTCTTGAAATTCATTCAAGGTAAAATTTTTAATATCTTTCTTTTGCATAATATATATCAAATCTCTTTACTTTACTCTATTTTTTAATTTCTCTCTTTATATTTTCAGCAAATTCTTTTGCTTTTTTATCTATCCCTTGTACATTTTTTATAGAACCAGGATCATTTGCAGTAGCCATTAAAGTAAAGTATGGTGGGAGCCTAAACCCTTTGTTAATATTTAAAGCTCCTAATAACTGTTCTGCCACACAATCACTCCCTGAGTTTCCGGAAACAATAATAGAAAACATAGTTTTATTCCAAAATTTTACTCTCTTGTAAAGTACAGTCATTCTATTTATAACTGCCATAAGTTTTGCAGATATTGCATCATTATAATTGGGACATACCCAGATTATACAATCAGCCTCTTCTATCGCCGGTAGAATCTCTTTTACCATGATTCCTCCATAAAAACAGCTTTTTTCTTCACTATAATGGATACAAGTTTTATAAGAACACCCCCTGCAGTCTACCACAGTTCCATTTTCTACGTGGAGTTCCTTTATATCTTCTCTACTAAAGTTTTCTTTTACCATTCTCCAGAGCATAAGAGTATTTGAAGTCTTAAACAAGCTCGAATGCAGCACAAGTATCTTGGGTCTATTAATTAATTTTAAATTTTCCTCTGTTAATTTTTTTACTAATTCTTTAGACTGTTTTTTATAAATCTCCACAAATGGCAGGTTAAAAGCTTTTCGCCAGGTAAGAAAATTACTAAAATTATAAGTAGCTTCCACAACTGGGTGCCCAGAGAATCTGCATCCCATTTGATTAGCTAAAAAAACTATCCTTTGAGCCGTATTTTTAGTAAACAGTTCATTGGGACTTTGTATTATAATTACCGCCCTTGAACCTGAAAGAGAATCATTCCCTCTTTTCCTTAATTTTAAAAACATTTCAAATAAAGGAATATTAAATCCACATTTATCTAACTCTATTGCAAATATTATTTTTTTATTTTTAAGGTCGGGAAGGTCTCCAACGGTTTTGATAATTACTAATTGATAATTTTCTGTGGCTATTTTGATGATATCAGCAAAACTATTTGATATTTTTCCAGATATAATTAAATAAATAGTTTCCATAAATAATTTCCTCTATTTATAATTTTTTATAAAATATTGCCCAGCTCTTTATAACTTGCTCTAATTTTTTCTATTAAAACGGCAGGAAGATCTAATCTCTCGATTTCAACTCCTGATTTTTGTAGCCTATTTTTCGATCCCATAAATACCCCTCCCATAAAGGTTGCGCTATAATGCCACTTACCATTGATGGTGGCAATAAGTGGAATACTTGCTGAGGATAAGGCAGGAGCCACATAAGGTTTAAAACCGGTCTTTCTTATGTCTAAATTCGCCTTTAAGGTATGATTGGTAAGTATCTCTGCTATCTTTTCATTGTATTTTTTTATACTATTGGCAATTATTAAGCCTTGGCCGTGTGGGCCAAATGCCCTACCCTCTTGATTATATTTAATATCTTCAGAAAGTTGTTTAGAATAATACACTGCCCGAGCATGCATCACCCCTAATCCATATCCCCTTATCTGTTCTGAAGCTAATCCTTTAAAATCAAACTCTCCACTTTCATCCTTATTGCTAGCCAAGAAAACGGCTTTACACAATAAATCTACCGGGTCTGAAACCACTGCAAATATTCCCTTAAACGACTTTTCCCGGGCTATTCGGGCATAATCAGCGATAATTTTAGAATTTCCTTCAAACTGTCTCATTCTCACATCTTCTTGTTCTTCTCCTAGAGGAGGAACTCCTACAGTAGCACAAAAAACAAAAAGGTCACAGTTGAAAATTTCCTTTTTATCTAAGGCATATACTTCTGGGTACATCTGGATTGTAAAGGGAGCAAATATCTGATTTGCTTCCAATTCCCATCTCTTTGTAATATTGGAATTTTTATCATATATTCCAATAGATTTAACATATCTTCCCCCCAATAATTTTAAACCAGTAAGGAGGATCCCTCCTACATCACCCAATCCCACAATGTTAATCTTCCAACGGGAAGGAAATTTATAAGTTAATACATCTTGCCAATTAGGATATTCAGTATTAAGTGAACTTACTCTTTTTTCTTTTATTCTTTCTATAAGCCATATAGGTAAATTATAGTCACCTTTTTTAGGCTTTTGCAATAAATGAATTCCTTCTTCTTTTAAAAACATAAGAGAAGGATCGGCAATGCTAAAACTTCTCCTTGATTTTAAAGGGTTTATCTGGTTCAGTACGTAAATTATTCCTTTATTCTCTCTTGCTTTGCTTTCAGATATTCTATTTAATTCATTGTATTCCGATTGGGAAATTAGTACTTTATCCTTTAGTTTATAAAAAAACATTAAAAATCCTCTCTTGTGATTTTATATCTTTATCGTTCCCGATTTACCATTTCTTTAGAACGTCTTAAAAGTTCAAGACTATTTCTTAAATAATGAGAAGGACTAAGATTTAGATTATAATCCATATCTTCCCCCTGGTCAGGATATCGGGGATAAATAATTACTTCTCCTAAATGATCAAGAGTCAATTTTCTTTGTTGAATTACTTGGTATTCATTTTCCAGAGCTTCTAATATAGTTAAAGCATTTTCAATACAAACTTCGGAGAAGTTATAAATAATTTTTCCAGAAATATTTTTAATAAATGAAGGAAAGGTATAAGGCAATATCAAATTAATAGACCTAACCAGATTCCCTTGAGACCTAATTTTTCTCCTTAATGCATCTCCCCCGATAAAAGGATACAATTCACTTTCGTTAAACCAAAGCCTGAGATTGGGAATAAAATAGGCACATTCAATATCTCTATTTAGTATAGTAGCAATTTCTTTTCCACTTCCAGACAATGCCCCTACAATTATTCTTTTAATTTCGATATCATACTTTTTGAATAGAGGTTCTAAAGTCCTTATTCTATAGCCTTTGTGCAAATAGTCATCAATTAGGATTACAGGCATATCAAACGAACGAATCATTTTAACTTGATTTTCCAGACTCATATAATTAGGAAAGGCACCGATCTCAAAACTTTTCATATCAGAAGCAAATATTTTTTCCGTATGGAGAGATTTAGTTACAGTGTTAGGTACTACCATCTTGTGTAGTATCTTTCCAAAGGGCACACACATTGACTCTCCTAAAGCTCGAAGGGTTAAAGGTTTTGTCGGAACATCATTTATCTTGCAGACTTTTTTGACAATAGTCTGATTAAGTAAATTTATATTAAATGGTAAAACAATATTCCCGGGATAAAAAGTAGTTAATGATTTTAGTAATTTCTTCCGAGATGTAATAACTGATTTTTTAATATTTAAATTTCGACTGAAAGGTCCCTTTATAATTGTCTCGGTATCCAGATTAACTATACAGGGTTTACTCATATCCACTACAAATACCGGATTATCTTTTTCGCTGAAGGATAAGCGATAAAATCCCATAAGTTCTAAGTTCTCGTTTAAAGAAGTTAAAGGATAATTGTTTAATGTATTCCTAAATATTGCATAATTGTAGTCTTTCTCTATACAAAAAGAAAGTGTTTCGGTAAGAATAACCTGATCAAGGTTTTCAAGTTCTGATCTATTCTCCATATCACTTATCGTAAAAACACCATCAATAACTATAATACGACCAACTGCATTTTCCCGGATATACTCAGATATTAAGTTGTCCTTAAACTCTTGGAAAAGAATGTTTGAACGAACCCAATGAAATGTTGAAAAACCTAATATCATCCCATTATGGCGAACATCACGTAATAGTAGAATTCTTGGATTTAATTTATGAGTAAACTCGACCAACTTTTTAGAAACTTCATTTCGATTATATTTAGAAAATATTTTCTGGCAAAGTTCTTCTATTAAATCTGGGGTAATATTTTCAATTATCTGTACATCAATAGAGATAGTTTGTATTACACTCTTATATTGTGGTTCTCTTTGGTATAAACTATTTTCGTAAATATATTTCTGAGCTAATGGATCAATAAGTTTAGATATGTCTCTATTTTCATCAATGTTACTTCTTATTTGACTCGAACTTATTTCTTCATAACGAGGGGTAAGGTTAAGTTTTATAGTCTCTCCCCTTATTTCTTCAATAGCTTCTTGAATCCTTTTTTCTTTCTCATCGATAGTATATGAATTCCTTCTATCAAAAACAATATGAGAAAAAGTATGTATGGAATTTTTTCTCTTATTTCTTTTGTAAGCAGAAGCATTTAATATAACATCACTGCCTACTACAATATAAACCTCAGAAAATGGGAAATTCTCTCTCAAAGTCTTTAAATCGGTTGGATTGGCAAGATTAATGGGTAAATCTTCAGGATATAAATATACATTAAGTTCATCAGCAATAGAAATATTTATTATATTCTTTCTGAAGAGGTGTGGCTGGGTCCTCTTAGACCAATAAAATTCATCAACTGCTAAGTATATTTCAAATCCAAGTGTTTCTATTGCTTTTATAATCTCTTTATGGCTTAAAGAAAATGGGTCAAAAGCACCTGGAAAGAAAGCTATTTTGTCTGGGGTTTCAAGGTTTATACTCCCCTTGAAGAAACTATAATCAGAGATAAATTTATACATATAATTAAGTCCGGTACAACTTATTAAAAACATCAAGCCTTCTTTATTTACAGGAGTCAATAAAGTAAGAATTTTTTTGGCAATAAGTTGAAATATGTGGTTTTTTTCTTCCGAACTAAGATGTCTTGAGCCAAATATTTCCTTACCAATAACTCTAAACGCTGCCTGTTTAACCTTTAAATTATAGTGTACAAAACCATTCAAAAGGATACCGATCATTTTGCCAAGTCTGTTTTCATATGATTTCTCTCTTTCTGAGAATCTTTCTCGGTACTTAGGATAATTAGCGATGGCTATACCAACTGTCCTAAGCAGCAATGAGCTTAATTTGGGGTCGGATTGTTTGATCTTTTCTATTAAATCATCAATAAGTTCCTCTAATTCATTAGGTGGGAGATAGAGTATCAATTGACCTAAATAATAAGGAATATATTTAGTAAATTGATAATCTTCCATCTCTAAAGCCCGCAACAGTTCAATAGCTATATCATTCCTCTGTTCAAAAGATAAACAAGGCATTAAATTTACCAAGGCTTGACCTGCTAAATTTCTAATATTTTCCACGCCACTAACTTTTAAGATATTGCAAAAATGTAAAGCGGTATAGATTTCTTCCTGTTTGCTCTTTAAAGTGTGTTCTAATAAAAGTTCTATCTGAATTTTTTTAATTATTCCACTGGTTGAAGTTTTAAGATTGCTTAAAAATATATACTGTATCTTTTCTATATCTCTTCGATAAAATTCGACATATTTTTTTACAATGCTTTCATCCAAAACTAATAATTCAACTATCTTCATATTTAAATAATTTTCAGCGGGGAATACTGAGGCAGATATATTGTGAGTAAATATTTTTTTTAAGTTATCTATAAATTTAGATTTTTTATCAATTTGGGATATTAAATCATATACCACCTCTAAAGCAGTAAGCCTAAGATTTTGATTCTCTTTCTTTAACATTTTTATAATATAATCAAATAATACCTTTACAGATTTTTCATCTGAACATATAGATATATGCCTGGCAGTTTTTATTAAACACAATTGAATATCTTCATTAGTATACAGGTCTTTTTTATAGTGTTTCAAAACAATTTTTCTATAATTGCTTACCTGATTATTACGACAGTTAGAAAAAAGAGAAGAAATCATGTTTTCCGTGCTATTAATAATTCGAGATTGATGAAGAGCAAGCTTTTTATGATCTGGCTGTAAAAAATATTTTAAATATCTTTCTAATAAATTAAAACTGGTAATAGTTAGTGCTTTAAGACTAACGTTCCGAGGAATTTCCTTGCGGTAATCTTCGTCAAAACTTGCGATTAATAAACCGATAAGTTTTGCACTTCTCCTTCTTATTTCATCTTCCGGATGAGTTAATTGTTCATATAAATATCTCAAGGTAATCATCTTTTGTTTTTGAGTCAAGTAGGTGGAATATTCATTAAATATTTGTAAATATTCCCGTAGATTGTTCCAATCTTTTTCACTTCGGGCCAATTCTAAAAGTGAATTAAGAGAAGATTCATCTCGAAGTTCGTGCATCAAGTTTATATTATGTTCTATAGAAAGAAATTTTATATTTTGGATAACTTCTTGGCTATGCATTAGAGAATAATAAGGATTTCTATCCTTTTT
>DAOWEX010000028.1:0-3465 GCA_030638265.1 Atribacterota bacterium | reverse complement strand
TACAATAAGAATGGTAAAAACTGATTTTCCATTTTTTGATGACCCTATATTTAGGAGATTTTTTGGGCGTGAGTTTGAAGAATTTAGAAGGACAATTCCCCAAAAAGGTACGGGTTCTGGATTTATCATAAATCAAGAGGGTTATATTCTTACCAATGAACATTTAGTACATAAAGCTGAAGAAATAAAAGTAACACTTTCCGATGAAAGAGAATTTATTGGAAAGGTAGTTTGGCCAGATGAAGAGTCAGATTGGGCTATAGTAAAGATAGAAGCAGATCATTTACCTACAGTAAATTTAGGTGATTCAAGTAAATTAAGAGTTGGAGAGATAGTAATTGCTATTGGTAATCCCTATAGAATTCAACAAACCGTAACGATGGGTGTAATTAGTGCTTTAGATACTATTCCGATAAATATAGAAGGACATGTTTATAGAAATTTTATTCAAACTGATACAGCTATCAATCCAGGAAATAGTGGTGGTCCTTTGATTAATGTAAAAGGAGAAGTTGTTGGAATAAATACAGCAATCTTTCGTTCTTTTCAGGGCATTGCTCAGGGTATTGGATTTGCTATTCCTATTAATGTAGCTAAGAAAGATATAGATGAAGTGATTAATTCAGGTAAAGTAAGAAAATCATGGTTAGGTGTGTATATTCAGGAGGTTACCCCGGAAATTGCTGAACAATTTAACTTGCCTGAAGTCAAAGGTGTATTAGTAGGAGATATTGTCAAAGATAGTCCAGCAGAAAAAGTGGGAATAAAAAGAGGAGATATAATTATTGAAGTTGATAATCAGGAAGTTAATTCTCCTGATGAACTTCAGAATAAGATTAGAAGTATAGAAATTGGCAAAATGGCAAATATTAAAATTATACGAAATGGTGAAGAAATTTCATTGATGGTAAAAATTGGTGAGATGCCTTCTGAAGGATTAGAAGAAAAAGAAGAAGTCTCCAAAGAGAAAGTATTTTCTGTGCAAACAGGAATAAAAGTTGAAGAAGTTACCCCTAATATTGCGAAAGAAGTAGGATTGCCCTGGGTGAAAGGGCTGGTGATTACTGAGATAATTCCAGGAAGTTCAGCAGATGATATGGGTTTACAACCAGGAGATGTAATTTTAGAGGCTAATCGAATAGAGATGTCTTCAGTTGAGGAATGGGAAGAGGTAATTGATAAATTAGAACCGGGAGATACACTACTGTTATTGGTTTTTCGTAACCGACATACCTATTATGTCCCAATTAAAGTAGAAAAAATTGATTAAAATAAGATAGAAGCCAGGAGCCAAATTAATATCTCGTATTATAGTGTAGAGCGAGTAGCGTTTAGCGGGTAGGGGTTCGATTTATCGAACCCGTAAAAACGGGGCGGATGAATCCGACCCCTACCTGAGGAGAAAATTACTTCATCTTAGTCCCCTCTCCCCTTCGGGGGAGAGGGTTAGGGTGAGGGGGAAACGAACGCAATACGATATATGGTATACAAAGATATTTTGTATTATAGTTTTATGATTTTCGTTTTAAATTTTTAGTTTAATAATGTAGAGACACGGCGTTGCCGTGTCTTCTTACTAAATATAGCACACAGTATTTCTGCATTTGCATATTCCAGCTTTTTAAAATTAATTTTAAAATATGATAAAATAGAAAAGTGTAAATAATTACCTAATGCAGTTTTAAAATAAAAGCCAAAAAATTACCTTTAAATTTGTAAAAAAAGATGGGTTATAAAATTGAAAAAAGAGAAAAATCAAAAATTATCTAAATCAATACCTTTTCGAGAAAGAAATATTGTTTTAGCATTAATTATTATCTTGCTTCTTACCCTATTACTTGGTTCTTTAACCTACAAAGAAGTACAAAGAGAAAGGTATTATTTATGGGAATTAGCTCGTTCAGAAGGATTAAATATTGCCTTTTCTATTCAAACTCTTGGTCCTAAATTCATCTTAAATGAAAATATTTTGAAGGAAATTTTGTTACTTTTGAAAAAAGAGGGAGTAAGCTATATTGATATTTGTAACGATAAAGGGTTAATCTTGATTAGCACAGAAGAAGAAAGATGGAAAAATGCCATACAAATTTCCAATCCAGGTAAAATAAATTTTATAAGTACTAAGGATAAAAATGGAAACAGAGTACTTCAAGTAATAAAACCATTTAATGTTGATATTAATAGACAGTTATTAGATATTTGGAAGATATTGCCTATACGGAATAGTTATTTAGTAGTAGGGGTAAATTTAGAGGGTTATTATGTCCGCTTAAATCAGACCAGAAGAAGAATCATTTTAAACTATAGTATTATAATGGCTCTTGTGTTATTAGGAATTTATGTAATTTTTAAATTACAGGAGACCTATATCGTAAAAAAGACCCTGAACGAAATGAAAATCTATACTTCAAAATTATTGGAGACTATGGAAAATGCGGTAATTTCGGTGGATAATAATGGCATCATTAGGACCTTTAATTTTAAGAGTGAAGAAATTTTTGGTAAAAAGAGGAAAGAAGTATTAAACAAAAATTGTCAGGAAGTTTTAAATTTAAATGTTGAGGGAGAATGTATTTTTAAGAAATGTCTATTAGAGAGAAAAAATATTGATCAGGAAATAATTTTAGAAGAAAAAGGATTAAAGAAAAAAATATTGGAGGTTAACACTTCCTTTTTAACTGGCGAGTTGGGGGATATAACTGGCATGGTAGCGGTGATAAGGGATGTAACTGAAATTAAGGAGTTAAATGAAGAAGTAGCTCGCCATAAAAGATTAGCTGCTCTGGGTAAATTATCTGCTGGTATTGCACATGAAATTAGAAATCCTTTAAGCTCAATTCGGGGATTAGCTCAATTTGTCTATAATTCATTTTCTAAAACCGATGAAAGAAAAGAAGACCTCAATACCATTATTCAGGAAGTAGATAGGCTAAATAAATTAGTGGTTCAAGTTTTAGATTATGCTAAATTGAAAGAATTGAACTTAACCTCTTTTTCCCTAAACCATTTGATAAATAAGATTGTTGAATTATTTAAACAGGAAATTAAAAGTAAGCAGATTAGATTTTATTTAGGACTTTCCTTAGATATTTCTTTAATTGAAGCCGATAAAGACCAAATAAGACAGATTTTAATGAATGTGGTTATTAATGCCATTCAAGCTATCCCGGAGAAAGGAAAAATTAAAATTAAAACTGAAAAGGATCTTTTGAGGGGAGAGCCTGCTGTAAAATTGGTCATAGAGGATAATGGAATTGGTATTGCCGAGAAAGATCTTAATCAGATATTTGATCCCTTCTTTTCTACTAAAGAGCAGGGTTCTGGATTAGGCCTTTCCATAGTATACAAACTTGTAGAGGGTCATCAGGGAGAAATAAAAGTTGAATCTAAAGAAGGGGAAGGAACAAAATTTATTATTTTTCTACCTCAAAAAGGAGTGAAGTAATTTTGCGAAAAATATTAGTG
>DAOWEX010000022.1:0-7439 GCA_030638265.1 Atribacterota bacterium | reverse complement strand
TAAAATTGTTATTGCCACCTCTAACAGAAGAAAAGCAATTGCCAGGTCTTTTACTCCTAATTATTTTGGTTTTATTATTGAACCAAAAGATATTTTAGATAAGAGGTTTGGAGAAGATAAATCTGAGCAGATAAGGCAGATCGTAAAATTATATAAAGTTAAATTTGAAGAAATATACTTTGTAGATGATCAAGTGAGCCATTTGATTCAGACTAGACCTTTAGGAATAAATATCTTTTTAGCTGGATGGAGCTATGCAACAGAAACCCAAAAAGAGGAGGCAAAAAAACAAAATATTCCTCTTATTGAAAGAGAAGAAGATTTTTATCCAATTATTAAAAATGCCTTAAGGAAAAAGATTTGAGAGGAAGTATCATTCTAATCTCGTAGGACAAGCGTCTCCTCTGTCTGATTTGAAAACGAGATATATTTTATATTTATCCGTTAAAATATTTGACAAAAATAAAAAATAGAAAAGGGGAAGAAGATGAAGATAGTAGATTATAAAGAAGTTAAAGCTGAACCGGTAGATTTTGAAGACGTAAAAGATGTTAAAGTAAGGTGGCTTATTTCTGAAAAAGATAAGGCTCCAAACTTTGCTATGAGGTTGTTTGAAGTAGGTCCAGGAGGTTATAGCCCTTTACATACTCATAATTGGGAACACGAAGTATTTATTTTGGAAGGCGAAGGGGTAGCCACTGATGGGGAAAAAGGATGCAAGGTTAAAAGTGGAACAGTAGTCTATGTGGCCCCCGAGGAGAAACATCAGTTTAGAAATACAGGGTCTGAAACTCTAAAATTTCTATGCCTGATTCCTATAAAAAAGTAAAATTGATAATAAATGTTTAGTACTTTTTCTAGAATTGTTGAATATAATTCAGAAAGATATGGAGAAAGAGAATATGGAGTGCAATATAGAAAAAAATAAAATAAATTGCCCTTGTACTTATGAACCTTGTAGTCGAAAAGGCAAGTGTTGTGAATGTATTACTTATCATTGGAATATGGGTGAGCTTCCAGGGTGTCTGTTCCCACCCGAGGTGGAGAGAACTTACGACCGTTCTATTGAAAAATTTATCGAAACATATAAATAATATGGACAGGCGAGACACCTGTCCTACTAACGACTAGATTTAATTGGTAAATTGGAGAATATTTCACGGTATTCTAATTTTATTTAGGGGCCAGAAAACTACCCAGGCCTTACCGACTACATTCTTTCGAGGGACAAAACCCCAATATCTACTATCACTGCTGTTTGGTCTATTATCTCCCAAGACAAAGAAAGAATCAGCAGGTACTATTGTAGGAGGCATATTTTCATTTGATCTATATTTTACATAAGGTTCTTTCAATACTTGGGCATTAACATATATTTTGCCATTAACGATCTCTATTTTATCACCAGGTATTCCAATTATCCTTTTAATGTAATTACGTTTTATACCTATGGGGGGCTTAAAAATTATTATTTCGTTTCTCTCAGGTGATTCAAAACGATAACTAATCTTATTGGCGATGAGTCTTTCTCTATCATGAAGGGTGGGCTCCATAGAAGCTCCCCTTACTACAGTTACCTGACCTATGAAGGTAATAATTATGAAAGCAATTATCCCTGCACTGATTACTGTTTCTAACAGTTCCCTAATCATAGATTTTTCCCTTTTTTTGATATCTTTCTTTAGATCTTTTGTTTTTTGGTTATTTTTTTTCATCCCTGCCCTCTTTCTGATTCCCCATATTTAATTTAAGATATTTAATTATTAAAATTCTATTTAAAAAAATTAATCAGTTACCAAATTGTTTTAACTGACAAAAAATATTATAACACATTTTTAATAATTTTATAAAAGATTTTATTATATTCATTTTCTCTGGTACCTTTTTTCTCTAGTTCTTTTTCTTCACGCGATACTCGATACGCAATACGCGATACTAATATAGGGTTTGCTAAAGAGTATCATTATAGTTATAATTATAAAGAATTTATATACAAGGAGAGAATAAAAATTAAGACAATTATCTTTGATTTAGATGATACCCTGGTTAAGACTTCCAGGTTATATGACCAGGCGAGAGAAGAATTTTCCTTGCTCATGGAAAAATTTGGCTATGAAAAGGAAGAGGCATTAGTAAAACTTGATGAGATTGATATTAAAAATATACAAAAATATGGTTTTGTGAAAGAAAGATATCCTTATAGTTTAGGGGAAACTTATAAATATTTTTCCCAAAAGAATGGGAAAGTAATTGTTCCTGAATTAAAGAAGAAAATTGAAGAATTGGGATGGCAGGTTTTTAAACAGATTCCTGAATTGGTTGATGGGGTTTACCGAGTATTAGATGCCTTGAGCCAGAAGTATTTTTTAATTTTAGCCACTTTGGGAGATCCCGAGGTCCAGGAAAAGAAGCTACAGTTGACTGGTTTAAAAAAATATTTTTCAGTAGTTTATGTTTTAAGGTATAAAAATGTGGCGGAGTATCAGAATATTTTAATAGAACATAAATTAGATAAAAAAGATACCTGGATAATAGGCAATAGTGTCCGCTCGGATTTAAATCCCGGCTTGAAACTGGGTTTAAATTGTATCTTAATTCCTACCTTAACCTGGAAATTTGAGGAAGAAGAACCTCTGTCAGAAAATTATTTAAAGGTAGACTCTTTGAAGGATTTATTGAATTATCTTTAGGTGAAAGAATAACAAATTGATAAGAAAATTAAAATATCCGAGATATTTAAACATAAAAGAAGAAGAATTTGATAGAAGGATTGAGAAGGCTTATAAATTACTCTCCCCTTGTGAAGTATGTCCTCGCAAATGTAGAGTGAATCGCCTAAAAGGAGAACAAGGATTTTGCCGTTCGAGTGAAGAGGTGATAGTCTCGAGTTATAATGCCCACTTTGGGGAAGAACCTCCTTTAGTGGGGTACTTCGGCTCGGGCACAATATTTTTTACTAACTGTAATTTAAAGTGTGTTTATTGTCAGAATTATCCTATAAGCCAGTTAGGAAATGGCAATAAAGTTACCTTGCCAGATTTAGCTAAAATTATGCTGGTTTTACAAAAAAGAAAATGCCACAATATTAATCTGGTTACTCCAACTCATTTTGTACCCCAGATTTTAAAGAGTCTTAAGTTGGCTATTAAAATGGGTTTACACATTCCCATAGTCTATAATACCAGTGGTTATGAAGCAGTAAGAACTTTAAAATTACTCGATGGAATTGTGGATATATATCTACCTGACGCAAGATATGCTGATAATGAGGTAGCCAGGAAATATTCATCTGCCCCTGGTTATTTTGAAATAATGAAGAAAGCTTTAAAGGAGATGCATCGACAGGTGGGAGATCTGGCATTAGATAAGACCAGGGTAGCTCGTTCGGGATTAATTGTTCGACATTTGGTTTTACCGGAGGGTTTAAGTGGGACGAGAAAGATTATGCATTTTATTGCCCGGGAAATTTCTCCTCATACCTATATTAGTTTAATGGCTCAATATTTTCCGGCTTATCAAGCCGGGCAATTTCCTCCCATATCCAGAAGGATAAATAGAGAAGAATATAGAGAAGCGTTACAGGCTTTTAAGGAAGAGGGATTAGGAAATGGATGGTTTCAGAAAGATATATAAAAATTATTAAAAGGAAAGAGAACAAGTAAGTATGAAGGGTATTCAAGCAGAAATATATTTATTAGGGATAGTAGTTATTTGGGGTTCTACTTTTGCCATAATAAAAGGTATCCTTGACCAAATTATGCCTTTCACTTTTTTAGCTTACCGATTCTTTTTAGCGGCCTTTGTTTTATATGTAATATTTTGGAAAAGATTAAAAAATATTGATAAGATAATTCTCAAGAAAGGATTTTTAATCGGAATTTTTCTCTTTCTGGGTTATGCTTTTCAGACCGTAGGTTTAAAATATACTACTGCTACAAAAGCAGGATTTATTACCGGCTTATCTGTAGTATTAGTCCCCATTATCTCTTATTTTTTTATAAAAGAGAAAATTTACCGAAATTCGATTATTGGAGTATTTTTAGCCACTCTCGGATTATGGTTTCTCAATTATAACAGTAACTTTAGTTTTAATTTAGGTGATTTTTTAGTTTTATTATGTGCAGTATCTTTTGCAATGCATATTATATCAGTGGGTTTATATACCAAGAAATTGGATTATGTTTTGCTGGTAATTATTCAATTAGCTACAGTCTTTGTATTGTCTTTATTAATGGCTGTTGTTTTTGAAAGACCAGAAATTCATTTGTCTTATTCCTCCAATGTATGGTGGTCCATTATATTGACTGGAGTATTTGCTACTGCTCTGGCTTTCTATATGCAAAATCGATTTCAAAGATATTCTACTGCCACCAAGACGGCGATTATATTTTCCGGGGAGCCGATATTTGGGGCAATGTTTGCCATCCTTCTCTTAGGAGAGATGGTAGGTCTTATCGCCTGGATGGGAGGATTATTGATAATTTTTGGTATGATTATATCTCAGAGGGAGAGTACGAAATAGTCAGGGGAACCCCCTGAAACCCTCAATCTTTTATTTTTTAACTTCTTCTATCATTGTTTTTACATCTTTAAGTTTTTTCGGAAGAGGGTTAGGCATCCCTTCTTTTTTTACATAAACTTTTTCCCAGAAAGGTTTGCAAAGTTCACCATATTCGTTAGAGTATTGGTCTAAATGTTCCGCACACCTCGTTAAAATAGTATGAGCGTTCCCATGGGTAGGATGAGCATTAGTTTCTTTAACTACTTTCCTCAATATTCCCGGATGATCAATAATCATACAGGGTCTCATCCGATTATCAAAAATTGGTTTTTTCTGCTCTTCTCTTATTTTTCTAAATAAGGGTGAACCCAAAGCCTCTCGTAAAGAAGTATTTCTTACATTGTGAGTAGCACAATGGGTAAAGACACAGGGTTCATAATCTCCCCTTACATTTATATGTAAATACTTACGACCTCCGGCAATACAACCGTTTACCCACATGCCATCATTCCAGAAGTCACCGATAAATACAGGGTAAATACTTCTGAGATAATTAACTCTTCTCCATCCATAGAGTCTTTGTTCCGGAGTTTGCATCAGGCTTACATCAGGATTTCTGCCGATAGGTATGTAAGTAAAGTACCAACCAAAAATACAACCTTTTTCGTCTACTAATAATTTCATAAGCTCGTCACTATAAATAACTTCAGTATTATATTTAGTAGGAGTAATAGAAAAACCATAAATTAGTCTTGCTTCTTTACAGTTATCCATAGCCTGCATTATCTTCTTCCATACTCCTTTACCTCGGCGAGCATCAGTTTCTTTTTCAAATCCTTCCACACTTATAGCTGGGGCAACATTACCTAATTCTTGTAGTTTAAAAGCCATATCTCTATCTATAAAAGTTCCATTTGTATAAATCATAAAAGCAGCATCATTATGTTTTTTATATATATCTAACATTTCGTCTCTTACAAAAGCTTCACCGCCAGTGATAACATAGAAATATGTTCCCATTTCTTTGCCTTCAGTTATAACTCTATCCACATATTCAAGAGGGAGATCGTCTTTTTTGGAATAATCGCCGGCATAACATCCTATACACCTAAGATTACATCTCATAGTGGGGCTGATAACTATTACTGCAGGGCAAGGAATACCTTCTTTTTTTTGAAAATCCTCTCTGTTTTTAGGGCCAATCAGACTATATTTAATCATAAAGTTCATTACCATTTTATCTCGAACATTTGGATGGGTTTCTTTTAATACTTTTTTTGCAATTATATAGGCTGGAGCCTTGTTTTCGAATAATTTTCTTACTTTACCTATCTCGGGTTTGAACTTCGGGGCAATTCTTTCTGCCGCATAGGTCAGACGGATAAGATTTTCGTCAGAAGCATTAACTAAAGCTTTCATAATAAGATTTACGGTCTGTCTGGTGGTATAGTTTTTAAATTTTTCAATATAATCCATGATATTTTCCTCCTATCTATAAAATTATCTCGAAAAATTTACTTTTGATTTTTTTTATTTATTTCATCTAAAGTTTCTTTTAGAAAATCTAATAAAGATCCTTGTTCTTTTTTATCCATTAAAGAGATATATTGATTGTAAGTTTGAATATAACCAGCATATTCGTCTAAATCGTTATTTCCAAATGTCGTGGGAACTTTGTTAATATATTTTGCCAGTACTCCTAAACACATTCCTGCAAAGACAATTAGGGCTAATTCAGCATAGGTGTTTGTTGTAGTAGGAGGCATGACCTGACTTATTAAGTTTATTTCAGCTATTCCTTCAGTAATTTTTTTAACAAGAAGGATTAAAATAAGTAAGATACAAGCACAGAAAATAAGCGGAGATTTGGTTTGCAAGACTTCCTTAAGAAGGTCTCTTATGTTGAGTTTTCCTTTAAATTCATCAAATTTTTTGGTAATTTCTTCTTTTAATTTATTCAACTCAGCTACTTTGGCTGGTAGCCCTTTTTTTGTAAAGGGAGATATAGCATATCCTTTTTTAGTAGGGTAGAAGGTTATAGTAGAGCGGCCTAATTTACTCCATTTATAATTGTCTGATTCTGGTATTATGTATTCTACTTCCAGGAAGCCTTCTTTTCGGAGTAATTGTAGCATATCATAAGCAGTCCATTTACTTACTCCCATTTTTTGGGCAACTTCTGAATAATGAATGGAAGAATTTTTCTGTTGATATAAATCTATTAGAGCTTGCAAAAATTCTTTTTGTCTCGTGGTAATTTCCATAATAGTTAATCTCCCAAAAGACCAAAAAAATAATTTAAAAAAAATTAAAACTCTTTCAATTTAATTATATCACTTCAAAACAATTTTGCAAATTTTTAAACTTTAAAATGTAAAAAATAAAAAAATATCAGTTGACAAGATATTAGTAACATATTATAATATAGAAAACGTTTTCTATAATAAAAAGGGGTAAATTATATGAAGTATACAATAAAAAATGTGGCAGAAATGGCAAACGTTTCCATTACTACAGTCTCGCGTGTCTCAAATGGAAGTAAAGGTGTTTCTGCGAAGACCCGTAGGCGTGTATTGAATGTAATAAAGGAACTAGGCTATTCCCCTTCCGCCATAGCAAGTGGTTTGAAAACTCGACTTTCCAAAAGTATTGGAATTGCTGTGCCAGATACGATTGGGGATTTTTATGGTGAGGTAATAAATGGAATAGAATCAGTAGCAACAGAAAATGAATACAACCTGATAATTTCATTAAATCATCATATTGTTAGAGAAGAGCTGTCAGCAGTAAATTTTTTCAAGGCGAAGAAGGTCGATGGTGCCATATTGGTTACTACCAGCGGTGATGATGATTATATTCGTTCTTTAATAGAAGAAGGCTATAATATAGTTTTGTTAGATAGAGACCCTCATAGCTTAAAAGTTGACACAGTAAAGAT
>DAOWEX010000058.1:0-2808 GCA_030638265.1 Atribacterota bacterium | reverse complement strand
TATTTATATGAAATCTAATGATTTAAGAAAATTAATCGGACCAGATTTAATCAGAAGCACCCTTTTTAACATTAAAATAGTAGGAGAAGAATTAATTATTGAAGAAAGAGAAGATAAAGAAGAAATAGAAAAAGAAGAGCAAGAAGAATCAGTGGAAGAAATTTTTGATCAAAAAAAAGATTGGACTATTAAAGAGCTGATTGAATTAATGAAAAAGAGAAGAGAGGAAAGCGAAAAAGAAAAAGAATCGGAAGTGACCATAGCAGAAGTTAAAACCCCAAATATTCCTTTAACATTTTTATTTTCTGGTTCAGGAAATGGACATGGAGTAGGAATGTCTCAATGGGGTGCTTATGGTATGGCTCTTCAAGGATATAAATATCAAGATATATTAAAATATTATTATCAAGGGATAAATATTATAAAAAAATATTGAAATTGCGAATGCGAGTTGAAAATGAAATTAGAAGAGTTTAATTATTATCTTCCTCAGGGATTTATTGCTCAAAAGCCGATTAAACCAAGAGATTACAGTCGTTTAATGATTCTGTATCGGTCAAGAAAAGAGATTAAGCACAACATTTTTAAAAATATCGGAGATTACCTTAAAGAGGGAGATCTTTTAGTTTTAAACAATACTAAAGTCTTACCTGTAAGGATATATGGCATTAAAGAAAAGACTAAGGGAAAGGTGGAAATATTACTCCTCAAGTCTTTAAATGATAAGTGTTGGGAGGTTTTAATTAGACCAGGGAAAAATATCCATTCAGGAACTAAAATAGTCTTTGAGTTTGAATTGAGTGGAATAGTTAAAGAAAAAAATGAAGAGAAGGGCAGTTATATTATCGAATTTATCTTTTTCGGTAATTTTAAAGAAATATTAAAAAAAATTGGGCAAATGCCCACCCCTCCCTATATTAAAGAAGGATTAAAGAAAAAAGATGATTATCAAACAGTTTATGCGGCTCAAGAAGGCTCAATAGCTGCTCCTACCGCAGGTTTTCATTTCACTAAACCTCTATTAAGAGAACTTGTTTGTAAAGGCATAGAAATAGTTTATTTAACCTTACATGTTGGTCGAGGAACTTTTGAACCTATAAGAGTTTCTGAGATAGAAAAACATAAGATGTCTTCAGAATTCTATTCTATTTCTCCAGATGTTGCGCAAAAGATTAATCGCGCTCGCTGTGAAAAAAGACGGATTATTTCGGTTGGAACTACTACAACTCGCACTTTAGAATCTGCTTTTAATTTGGAGGGAAATAAAGTTATAGGTGGTAGTAGGTGGAGTGATATATTTATTTATCCCGGATATAAATTCAAAGTCGTAGATGTATTAATCACTAATTTTCATCTTCCCCAATCAACTCCCTTATTACTTACTGCTGCTTTTACAGGTACAGAATTTCTTTTAAAGACATACCAGGAAGCGATTAAAGAGAAATATAGATTCTACAGCTTTGGAGATGCGATGATAATTATATAATTTTAAAAATAGCGTATAGCGTTTAGCGGATAGAATAAATTAAAAGGATGGAACTTTTGGCTATTAAATTTGAAGTGATAAAAAAATGTAAAAAAACAAAGGCAAGATTGGGAAAGCTGTTTACTCCTCATGGAGTGATCGATACTCCAGTATTTATGCCGGTAGGAACCCAGGCCACAGTTAAAGCCATGACCCCTCAGGTATTAGAGAGATTGGGCATTCAAATTATTTTAAGCAATTCTTATCATCTATATTTAAGGCCAGGATATAATTTGATTGCCCAAGCAGGTGGATTACATAAATTTATGGGCTGGAAAAGTGCTATATTAACTGATAGTGGAGGTTTCCAAATTTTTAGTTTAGGAGAATTAAATAAAGTAAACGATGAAGGAGTGTTTTTTAACTCTCATATTGATGGATCTAAGCACTTTATAAGTCCTGAAAAGGCCATGGAGATCCAGATGGCTTTAGGTTCTGATATTGCAATGGCTTTTGATGAATGTACACCTTATCCTTCTGGAAAATACCAGGTAGAAACTGCTGCTCAAAGAACCATCCAATGGGCGAAGAGGTGTAAAGAAATCTACTACAATTCTAATCAGAGTCTATTTGGAATTGTTCAGGGAGGAACTTTTAAAGATATAAGAATAGAAAATGCTAATAAACTAGTGGAATTAGACTTTCCGGGGTATGCAATTGGGGGATTAAGTGTAGGTGAGCCAAAATCATTAATGTACGAAGTTTTAGATTATACCGTTCCTTGTTTACCCCAAAGTAAACCTCGATATTTAATGGGAGTGGGAACACCTCAAAGTTTATTAGAAGGGGTAATAAGAGGCATTGATATGTTCGATTGTGTTTTACCTACTAGGAATGGAAGAAATGGTTCATTGTTTACCTCTTCTGGTAAAATTTCTATTACTAATGCTAAATACAAGGATGATTTTACACCCTTAGATAACAAATGCCAGTGTTATACTTGCCAGAATTTTACCAGAGCTTACCTCCGTCACTTATATATCTCTAAGGAAATACTGGGCTCAATTTTAGGGACTATCCATAATCTTTATTTTATATCTTCTTTAATGAAGAATATAAGATCAGCTTTGGCAGAAGATAGATTATTAGAATTTAAGGAAGAATTTCTTTCCAAATTTCTGAGCTAACTATTAAAAGTACGAAAAAATAATTTGCTAAATGAAATTAAATTGTGTATAATTTATAAAATATTTTTAAAATAAAAACGAAAGGCGTGATCATAAAAATGGAAGGTCTTACACAATTCTTACCTTTGATTATTATATTTGCCATATTTTATTTTA
>DAOWEX010000031.1:0-3658 GCA_030638265.1 Atribacterota bacterium | reverse complement strand
CTACTTGTTAAAAAGGGATTTTTCGATACCAGAGAAAAGGCCAAAAGGGTAATAATGGCCGGAGAAGTTTCAGTAGAAGGAGAAAAAATCAATAAGGCAGGGCAAAGAGTTAAGGTTGACAGCAGTATTTCTGTATCAAAGAAAGAGACTGTCTATGTGAGTAGAGGGGGAGAAAAATTAGAAAAAGCTATAAAAACATTTGATATTTCTCTTAAGGGGAAGAAGGTAATCGATGTTGGTGCATCTACGGGAGGCTTTACTGATTGCTTGTTAAAATTTGGAGCCGAAAAGGTGTATTGTATAGATGTGGGTTATGGACAGTTAGCCTGGAAATTGCAGAAAGATCAAAGAGTAGTAGTTATAGATAGGACCAATATAAGATATCTTACTGTGGATAAATTCGATAGTTTGTTTGAATTGGCTACTATCGATGTCTCTTTTATCTCATTAGATAAAGTTTTGCCAGCAGTGTATAATTTACTTAAGGAGAAAGGAGAAGTAGTAGCTTTAATTAAACCTCAATTTGAAGCAGGTCGGGAGTTCGTTCAAAAGGGTGGATTGGTAAAAAAAGCAGAAGTCCATCAGAAGGTAATAAAAAGAGTTGGTGATATTGCCCTAAAACTGGGTTTTAATATTCAAGGATTAACCTTTTCTCCCCTAAAAGGAGCTTCCGGCAATATAGAATATCTTATCTATTTGACCAAAAATTTTAAAAAAGAGAGAATAAATGATTTCTCTCGCCTAATCGAAGAAATAGTAGGACAAGCCCACCAAAAACTTTCTCTTAAAAAATAATATATTATAATTATGTTTGATAATATTTAATTTTGATAGCAGAGGGGTGGATAAGGAATTTAAACTAAAGTAAAATTTATTGGAGTGAGATTTTTGGCCATAAGTGAAAACGTAGTTTTAATCTTTATTTTAATTATTGGCGGAGGAATAATTTGCCTGTTTCTGTATATCAAGATAAGTAATTGGTTAAGGGCTAAAAGATTAAGGCGGAGGTTTTCTAAAAGCAGACAGGCAGAAAAAGAAGCAGAAAAAATATTAAGAAAAAAAGGCTATACCATCGTAGATGTTCAAAAATGTAAACCACTCCTTATTACCATTGGAGATAAGATTCATCGCTATTTAGTGCGAATAGACTACCTGGTGAGAAAGAGGGGGAAAGTTTATGTAGTAGAAGTTAAAAGCGGTGAAAAGATACCCTATATTACTAATCGGGAGACCCGAAGACAGATGTTGGAATATTATCTTGCCTACCAACCCAGTGGTATTATTTTACTAAATATGAAAAATAAGAGTATTTCTGAAGTAAAGTTTCAATTCGAAAGTACCATGCGTCAAAAGATAATAAAGATAGTATATTTTTTGGCAGGAGCAATTTTTAGTTTGGTCTTATATTATTTACTTCGAGGAGGATGGAAATGAAATTAAATAGTGTTGGCTTAGTAGTAAATTATAAAAAAGAGAAAGCCCAGGAAATAACTTTCCGGATAGTTGATTGGTTGAGTTTAAAAAAGATAAAAGTTTATATTGAAGGAGATAAGGGGAAAACCATAGGCAGGGAAGATTTAAGTTGCCCTACTGAAAAGTTCCTTAATAAAGTAGAGTTAATAATCTCTTTAGGAGGGGATGGGACTCTACTAAGGGCAGCAAGGTTGGCTGCCTCCACAGATATTCCGGTTTTTGGAGTAAATTTAGGAGGGTTAGGTTTTCTTACCCAAATCGGCATTGATGACCTGGAAAAGTCATTAGAAAAACTATACCAGGAGAAATATTTTCTTGATGAGAGGATGATGCTGGATTGTTCAGTGAGAAGAAAGGATAAAGAGATTAAGAAGTTTACCGCTTTAAACGATATAGTTATTGGTAAAGGGGCGTTTGCTCGAATTATCTGTTTAGCTACTTATGTCAATGATGATTATGTTATTACTTATTCTGCGGATGGATTAGTTATTTCTACCTCCACTGGTTCTACCGCTTATTCTCTTTCTGCTGGCGGTCCTATTGTTAACCCCGGTATAAATTCTATAATACTTACTCCTATCTGTCCCCATACCCTATCTGCTCGGCCTTTAATTATTGGTGAGAATGATCAGGTAAGGATAACCTTAGAGACAAGCGAAGAAGAGGTAATGGTTACAATAGATGGACAGGAGGGTTTTACTTTAGAGCCAGAAGATGAAGTGATAGTAAAAAAGTCAAGTCATAAAGCCAGATTAATTACTTTTAAAGAAAAGAGTTTTTATGCAATTTTGAGGGAAAAATTAAGATGGAGTGGACAGGTAAATATTTGATTAAACTGTAGGCTTATAGATTCCCGCTGGAGTTTATCCTCGCGAAAGCGGGGGCGGGAATGACATAAAAGAAAACGAGGTGGATTGAAAGATAAATGCTATTTCAGTTAAATATAAAAAATATTGCTTTAATAAAAGAATTAAATATAGAGTTTGAAGAAGGATTAAATGTCCTAACCGGAGAAACCGGAGCTGGAAAATCCATTATTATTGAGGCAATAGATTTAATTTTAGGAGGTCATGCCACTTCTGATTTAATTCGGGATAAAGAAGACAGTTTAATAGTAGAAGGACTATTTTCATTATCTATCTTAGAAAAAGGGATAATTAATAATCTGAATCCTAATTTAAAAATTGTTGACGAAGAGGGGGCTTTACTCATCAGACGAGAAGTTAATAAAAAAGGACGGAGTAAATGCTGGGTTAACCAGAGGTTGGTAAATTTATCTTTACTTCAGGTTATAGGAAATTTTTTAGTTGATTTACATGGTCAACACAATCATCAATCCCTTTTAGATGTTTCCAAGCATATAGATTTGATGGACAGTCTGGGGGGAGACAAAATTATAAAATATAGAAAAGAATTATTTGATGCCTATCGATTGTGGCGGGAAAAGAAAAAAAAGTTATTTCAGTTGATAAGAGATAGAGAGGAAAATTTAAAGCGGATAGATTTTTTAAAATTTCAATTAGAAGAAATAGACAAAGCTTCTTTGATTAAAGATGAGGATAAAATATTAGAAGAGGAAGAAATGGTTTTAGGGAACGCAGAAAAAATAATTGAGTCCATGGAAAAAGCCAATATTATCCTCTATGAAGGCGGGTTAGAGCAGTCCTCGGTTAGAGATTGTTTAAATGAGGTATCTACAAGTTTAGGAGAGATTGCTTCTTTAAACCAACGGATTGCAAAGATGAAAGAAAGTTTAAAAGAAATTGGCTACCAGATTGAGGATATTGTTAATGAAATTGCAGAATATAAAGACAAAATAGAATTAGATACCCAGAGATTAAAAGAAGTTGAAGGAAGATTAAATCTGATCAATAGCTTAAAGAGTAAATATGGTTCTACCATAAAAGAAATTTTGCAATTTCGCCATAAGATATACCAGGAGTTAGAAACGATTAATTATAGTGAAGATGAGGTAAAAAAATTAAGAAAGGGTATAAATTCCCTGGAAAATAAGATCTCAAATATTTCCTATAATTTAAGTATAAATCGGAGAAAGATTGCCGATGATTTAGAGGGGATGGTAGTAAGAGAGTTAGATGATTTGAATATGAAAAGATGCCAGTTTAAAGTCTCTATCAATCATTATGAAGATGATAATGGCATAGAAATAAATAGTAAAAAATAT
>DAOWEX010000002.1:0-3210 GCA_030638265.1 Atribacterota bacterium | reverse complement strand
TTCTGCTACCAAAGTAAGAAAAGAGATTATCGATTCGGCTCTAAAAACCGGAAATTTAAAGATGATTATTCGTGGTGGAGTAGGATTAGACAATATAGATGTTTCTTATGCCAAGTCGCAAGGGATAAAAGTTCGAAATACTCCTAAAGCAAGTAGTTCAGCAGTGGCAGAATTGGCTTTAGGGCATATGTTTTCTCTGGCCAGGTTTATTGGAATTGCCAATGTCACTATGAGAGAAGGTAAATGGAATAAAAAACAATATAAAGGTTTAGAACTTTACGGTAAAACTTTAGGAATTGTCGGTTTTGGTAGGATCGGGAAAGAATTAGCCAAAAAAGCTAAAGTGTTAGGGATGAAGATTATCTACACCGATATCTTAGGACCAGCTAAAGACTATCCCGAATATTCTTTTATTTCTCTGGATAAACTTCTTGCTGATTCTGATTTTATCTCCTTACATGTACCCGGAAATAAAGATAAGTCTCCCGTGATTGGCAAGTCAGAATTTTCCAAAATGAAAGATGGAGTATATCTTATCAATTGTGCTCGGGGTAGTGTAGTGGATGAGAAAGCTTTGATAGAGGCCCTAAATTCCGGGAAGCTTGCCGGAGCAGGAATTGATGTCTTCAGTGAAGAACCAACCAAGAATTTTGAGTTAGTGAAACATGAAAAAGTTTCAGTCACCCCTCACATCGGAGCCTCAACTAAAGAGGCCCAAAAAAGGATTGGGGAGGAAATCGTTTCAATTATCAAAGAATATTTTAGATTAAAATTGGAGGATAAAAAGTGCCAGTAATTAAACCATTTAAAGCTTTAAGACCCAAGTTGGAATTAGTAACCAAGGTAGCATCTCCACCTTATGATGTAATAAATAGAGAAGAAGCCTATCAGATGGCCAAGGATAATCCTCATTCATTCCTTCATATAAATAAAGCTGAGATAGACCTTGATTCTACTATAAATCCTTATGATAAAAAGGTATATAAGAAAGCCCGAGAGAACCTGGATAAAATGGTTCGGGAAGAAGTCTATTTACAAGATAAAAAAGAGAATTTCTATATCTACCGACAAACAATGAAAGGAAGAACCCAGACTGGGCTTGTGGTATGTGCTTCTATTGATGATTACCTCATAGGTTTAATCAAAAAACATGAAAATACCCGAGCAGATAAAGAAGAAGATCGGATAAAACATATTGATTTTAACGATGCAAATACTGGTCCAGTATTTCTGGCCTATAAGGCAAAAATGGAAATAACTGAAGTTCTAAATAGATGGACCAAAAAAGAAAATCCCGTATATGATTTTACTTCTGAGGATAAAATAATCCATACTTGCTGGGTAATTGATGATGAACAAACAATTGAACAATTAATAAAGGCTTTTGCAGAGATTGATTATCTTTATATCGCTGATGGCCACCACCGAGCAGCAGCAGCGACCAAAGTAGGGCTTAAGAGAAGAGAACAGTTTGAAGATTATACCGGTAAAGAAGAATTTAATTACTTTCTTTCTGTACTTTTCCCTGATAATGAGCTTTATATTATGGATTATAATCGAGTGGTAGCAGATTTGTTCGGAAATTCTGAGGAAGAATTTATGGAAAAAATATCCCAGAATTTTAAGATTGAAAAGTATAAAGGAGAGAGACCATATAGACCTGAGGTAAAACATATCTTTGGAATGTATTTAAATAATTCCTGGTATAAATTAACTACCCAACCTATGACTTTTGATGAAAATGATGTAGTGGAAAGGCTTGATGTATCGATACTTCAAAATAATCTTCTTGCCCCGATTTTGGGAATACAAGACCCGCGAACAGACCAGAGAATTGAGTTTATAGGGGGGATAAGGGGTTTAAAGGAATTAGAAAAAAGGGTAGATAAGGGAACGAAGGTCGCCTTTTCCTTATTTCCCACTTCTATAGAAGAATTGATGGCAGTTGCTGATGCGGGAAAGATAATGCCTCCTAAATCAACCTGGTTCGAGCCTAAACTTCGTAGTGGCATTTTTATTCATAGGTTATCAGAATAATCTAAAATTTCTAAAATTACAGAGTAATCACAAAATAATTCTATTTTTCTTGACAAACAATATGATATAATATGTTATAATTTTTAAAATTACGGGAGTATACCTAGGGTTCTGTCTAATCAATCAAGATTAGAGCCTGGACCAAGTGGTATAAGATGCTAATACTTTTAGTATTAGTATTACACCGTGGGTATAAAAGACCCCAGCGGATAGGTCCCTTTTATTGAGCCGATAAAATGGATTTGTTTGCTGGGCATTTTTGTATATTAGAATAAAAAAATTGGTTAATTTAAGAATTAAAAATATTTTATCAAAAAGGGGGGAATACAAATATTATGCTTACTAATCAAAAAATTGCTATAATTGGCGTAGGTAAGATGGGGGAAACCCTTCTTAATAGTATGATTGAAAATAATTTAGTGAAGAAAGAAAATTTATACGGAAGTACTGCCCGAGAAGAACATGCCCAAGAGATAAACAAAAAATATGGTATCAGGACTTATCTCAATAATCAAGAAATGATTTTAGAAAAAGATATAATTATTATAGCCATTAAACCCCAGATGATGAAGAAAGTGATTCCTGAAATTAAAGAGGTGGTCACAGAAAAACAATTAATAATATCTATTGCCGCAGCTACCAGCACTCAATTTATAGAGGATTGTTTGGGAAAGAATATTCCGGTAATCAGGGCTATGCCCAATACCCCCGCCTTAATCAATGAAGGGATGACTGTTCTTTGCCCAGGAAGGTATGTTGATAAAAGACATATAAAGATGGCCATGGATATCTTTGGAGCAGTAGGGTTAGTGGAGGTTATTTACCGGGAAGAATTAATGGATGTAGTTACTGCCTTATCGGGTAGCGGTCCGGCTTATACTTATATAATTATTGAGTCCTTAACTGAAGGAGGATTAAGAATGGGATTGCCTCGAGAATTGGCTCAAAAATTAACTGCCCAATCCTTGTTAGGAGCAGCTAAAATGGTATTGAAAACAGGGATGCACCCGGCTTTGTTAAAGGATGCTGTGACTACTCCAGCTGGAGTTACAGTAGATGGATTGATGGAATTAGAAGATGGGGGGATAAGAGTAACCCTTATTAAGGCAGTTAGCCGAGCAACGGAAAAATCTAAGGAACTTTCTCGATAGAAGCAAAGATATTTAGTTAGAG
>DAOWEX010000064.1:0-3204 GCA_030638265.1 Atribacterota bacterium | reverse complement strand
CTGCAACGGATTTATAACCGACTATTTCAGTAACTTTTTTTTCTATTTCATCTAAAGTTAAGGTCTTAAACAGAAACTTTATGATAAATTTAAAACCTAATATTTTAGCATTTTTCCAATTGGCTTTCCTATTGTCATATAATTCCTTAATTAATTCTCTCTTGTGAAAAAATACTTCTGGTTTAAAAAATACAATATTTCCTCCGCAAAATGTTCCTTCTTTCATCTTGACATAAGTTCTTATAGTTTCTGGATACTTTTTTACAATATCGTCTTTAGTAATTATTGGATAGCCGATATAAGCATCTCTTTCTATACATTTATTAATGAATTCATCAATAGCCTGAGAAGTAATCAAAGGTATATCAGAGGCTAAAAGCAATAAGTTGCTTTTAGAATTAAAATAATTTAACCCAATTTCCATATTTTCAAGTATAGAATCTCCTGGTTCTAATATTTCTTCTACCTTTTTGCCAATATAAGGAAAAAGTTCATTTTTTGGACCCACTACTAACACTTTATCTATATTTTCTGTATTTTTTAGGGCATCAATGACATATTCAATTATAGGCTTATCGTTTATCATAATTAAAGCTTTATTATCTACATTAGCAACAATTTCCAAAGGACCTTTTTCCTTTGTTCCTGCCAATACTAAAGCATTAAACATTTCATATTACTCCTTCTATTTATCATTTAAAATAGCTGCCTTAATAAAATCTTTAAATAAAGGGTGGGCTCTATTGGGTCTTGATTTAAATTCTGGATGAAATTGAACACCTACAAACCAAGGGTGATCTGGAAGTTCTATAATTTCTACTAAATTCAAATCCTGATATATGCCACTAAATTTTATCCCATATTCTATAAATTTTTCTTTATATAAATTATTAAATTCATATCTATGTCGGTGTCTTTCATAAACCATTTCCTGTTGGTAAGCTTTAAAGGCAAGAGAATTTTTTTCTAATTTACATGGATATGCTCCTAAGCGCATAGTACCGCCTTTAATTTTTACACCTTTTTGTTCTGGTAAAAGATCAAGAACAGGGAAAGGACTATCAGAATCAAATTCTGTGCTATTTGCCTTTTCTAATTTAATTACATGGCGAGCAAATTCTATAACGGCACATTGCATGCCTAAACAAATCCCCAAAAAGGGTATTTTATTTTCTCGAGCATATTTTACCGTTTCAATCTTGCCCTCGATTCCTCTTTTTCCAAATCCTCCCGGAATTAAGATTCCGTTTATGCCTTTAAAGGGTTCTTTTGAAGAATAATCTTTAACCTTATCAGAATCGATTCTTTCTATTTTTACCCTACAATTATTATCAATCCCTCCATGGAGTAAAGCCTCAGTAATACTTATATAAGCATCTTTTAAACTGATATACTTTCCGACTACTCCAATTCTAACTTCCCTTTGAGGGCGATATATTTTATCTACCATTCTTTCCCATTCTTTTAAATCAGGCCCTTTACATTTTAAATTTAGCAACTTTATTATTAAATCTCCCAGCCCCTGTTTTTCAAATATCAAAGGTATCTCATAGATAGATTCAACATTTGTTGCTTCAATTATTCCTTCCTTCTTGATGTCACAAAATAGTGATATTTTATTTTTAACTTCCTTAGAAAGTTTTGCCTGAGAGCGACAGATTACTATATCTGGTTGAATACCTATTTCTCTAAGTTCTTTTACACTGTGTTGAGTTGGTTTAGATTTCAACTCTTTGGCAGCCTCAAGATAAGGAACAAAAGTAACGTGAATGTAGAGAACATTTTCTTTGCCAATATCATTTCTTAATTGCCTTATAGCTTCTAAAAAAGGAAGACTTTCAATATCACCCACTGTCCCTCCTATCTCAACAATTACTACATCTACTTTTTCTTTTTTCTTTTTTTCAATACTTCTGATAGTTGATTTAATCTCATCAGTTATGTGGGGTATTACCTGGACAGTAGCGCCTAAAAAATCTCCTCTTCTCTCTTTAGAAATTACAGAACTATATATTTTCCCGGTAGTTACATTATTATATTGGGTTAAATTTACATCAATAAATCTTTCATAATGACCCAAGTCTAAATCAGTTTCTGCCCCATCTTCAGTGACAAATACTTCACCGTGTTGATAGGGATTCATTGTTCCTGCATCGACGTTTATATAAGGATCTATCTTTTGAATAGAAATATTTAAACCTCTGCTTTTTAACAATCTCCCAATAGAAGAGGCAGAAATACCCTTACCTAAGGATGAGACTACCCCACCGGTAATAAAAATAAATTTAGTCATAAATCTCCTTTTTTAATTATTTATTAAATTAGTCGTTAGTGAATAGTGAATAGTCGTTAGTAGGACAGGCGTCTCGCCTGTCTATTAATTTATTATGTTCTCTGATTGCGAGCTACCATAGGGAGCGTAGTAATCCCTTTATTAAATTAAAAAGTTAAAGCGAAAAGCTATACGCTCTACGCTAAACGTTATACGCTATATAATATTCTGTCTCCTCGTGTCTGAATTCTATTTTCCTAACTCGATACTCGATACGCGATACTATATACTAAATATACTATTCATATTGAAAAACAAAAATTTGGTTATTTTCAGGTAAAGTATCTTTTCTAATTTCTAATTCGTTTGATTCTAATCTTTTTACATTGTCTTTATTGGAAAGAAATATATCTACTGGATCTATAGAAAATTTAATAACCCCGGTTTTATAATGCATGGGTATGGTGATTCTTGGTTTTATATCATTAATAATCTGGGTAGCCTGAGTACTATCTATAGTGTAGAATCCTCCCACCGGGATAAATAGAATATCTACTGAACCTATTTCAGCTAATTTATCTGGATCCAAAATGTGTCCTAAATCACCCAGATGACATAATTTTAATCCATCAGCTTTGATAATAAATATTGTATTGGTTCCTCTCTTAGACCCAAAAACACTATCATGATAAGTTGATATTCCTTGAAATTCCATTTTGTGTGATTCTCTTTTTACTGGTCCCTTAAAAACTACCGGTCTTCCTTTTATTCCCCTTACATAATTATGATCGAAGTGTTCATGACTTACGGTGACAATATTTACTTTAATTCGGGGTAGTTTATAGCCCAATGTTTCATCGAAAGGGTCGGTAATAATTTTAATTCCCCTTTCAGATTCAATTAAAAATGAGGAATGGCCCAACCATTTTATT
>DAOWEX010000080.1:0-3740 GCA_030638265.1 Atribacterota bacterium | reverse complement strand
CCATGAGAATAAGTTTTTATTTTTCCCTCCATTTTTATTTCAAATTTTTTTATTAATTTTTCTTTAAATCTTTTATCTTTATTGGAATAAAAAGATTGACAAAATATTAAAAATTCTTCACCAGTCATATTTTCATAAAGATTAAAATCAACAGTCATATAACCAATTATTTTTCTAATTTCTAAAGAATCTCGATGAGCATCTAATCCAAAAATTTTTACTTTACCTTTAGTGGGGTGAATTAAATCTAATAGTAATTTTATAGTAGTAGTTTTACCTGCTCCATTTGGGCCTAAATATCCAAAGATCTCCCCCCTTTTAACCTGTAGGTTGAGATCTTTAATCCCCAAAATGTGGCCATAATATTTAGTTAAACCTTCTGTTTCGATAATATTTTCGTTCATAAACGATAATCCTTTTAAATTTTAACTGCAGTTCCATAAACAATTATTTCAGCTGCTCCTGTCGTAACTGTAGATGAAGAAAAACGGATACCAATAATAGCATTAGCTCCTAATTCCTCTGCTTCCTTAATCATTTCATCGATCGCTTCTTCCCGTGCCTCCTTAATCATCTCTGCATATTCACTTATTTCTCCTCCCACAATCTTTCTTAAACCAGCCATAATATCTTTACCTAAATGTTTCGCCTTCATCCTGGTTCCTTTTACTAGACCTAAAACTTCATATTCCTGTTTTATATCGGTAGTGGTTAATAACATTTTGTACCTCCTTGAAAAATCTTTTAAAATTATAAAAAAATTTCTCTGACTTTTTAATTATTATTTTAAGAATTGTTTTTGTAGTTCACTAAATTGTTTTTGCATCTTTAAAAATGCCTTTGATTTAATTACCCCAAAACCTTCTTGTTGAGGATTGGCTAAAATTATCAACTGTTCTCCGGGGGTAATCTCAAGGTGTTTTCTCAGTTTAGCCGGAATCACTATTTGTCCTTTATTTCCTACTGTTACTGTAGAAAAGAATAATTCTTCGTTACTCATTGAAGGATTCAACCCCTTAATTTTAATTAGCAAATTTTATTAGATATTAATAGTCTAATAAAGTAAATAAGTATAACATTTCCAACAAGTTCAACTTGTATAATTTATATCATAAAATAGTAATTAATGTCAAGTAAAAAATTTGACAGTAATATAAACTATGATAATATATTCATATAATTCTTAGATTAAAGCATTATTAAGTATTTATCCTGCCCCCCAGATTTCTCTCTCCGAAGAGAAATGCGATTTTGGAAAGATAAAAGAAGATGAAAGACCTGTTCATATTTTTACCATTAAAAATACAGGAGGAGAAGAACTTATTATCAGCCGAGTACGAGCCTCCTGTGGTTGCACTGCCACTATGCTTTCTTCTGACCATATACTACTTGGAAAGTCAGCCGAATTAAAGACCACATTTATTCCTACTGGATATGAAGGATTGGTAGGAAAAGTTACCTTAGAGAATTCAGGAGAAAATCTGATAAAGATCATTTCTCTAAAGACCTCAGCTGATTATCTTATCCCCTTAAGAACTGAAGTTGAACTTGACTCGGGAAAGAAAAAAGATATAGCAGTAGTATTACTAAAAGATAAAATAAAAGAAGAGAAAAAATGAAGAATATCTTTATATAACCATTGCCCTGCCGATTGTAATTAACCGATAAGAAATAATTAATATAACCAACAAACTAAGTAACTGATATTCTCCATCAGTAATTCCACGTGGAAATTTCACTTAAATTAATAAATTTGTTATAATTACACAAGTAAATAAAATTCAAATATCAACCACTAAGTTTAAACAAAGTTTATGATATCTAATTTAACCATCCCTCAAGTTCCAGAAACAGCTCGAGTATTACTTTGTCAACCTTTTTGGATGTTTGGTGTTGAGATGGGAAGTTATAAAATGATGAAAATATTGGTAGTATTTTATTCCAGAAGCGGGAAAACAAAAAAAGTAGCGGAAACTATTTCAAATATCTTAAAATGCGATATTGAAGAAATTTTTGATACAAAAAATAGAAAAGGAATTTTAGGATTCTTAAGTGTTGGGACAGATGCCAACTTGAGAAGATTAACAGCAATTAAGGAGATAAAAAATAATCCCTCTTTATATGACCTGGTTATTATCGGAACCCCTATCTGGTCCTCTAATATTTCTACCCCTATCAGAACCTATCTTTCTTTATATAAAGAAGATTTTAAAAAAGTAGCCTTTTTCTGTTCCCACTTAGGATGGGAGACAAAGAAAGTATTTAAAGATATGGAAAATCTCTGTCAAAAGACACCGCTTGATTTACTTGAGCTAACTTCAAGACAAGTGGCAAAAGGCAAATATATTCAGAAGGTTGAACAATTTATAAAAAATTTAAAAGAAGCGATAAAAAAATAAAATGAAATTAACAGGTGAAGAATTTGAAGAATTAGTAAAAGCGGCGGTAAATAGCCTTCCTGAAAAATTTAAAGAGAAGATGGAAAATATTGCCGTAGTAGTTGAAGATTTGCCTTCCCAGGAACTTCTTATGGAGATGAAGATCAAATCACCCTATGGCCTTTTAGGTCTTTATCGGGGGGTCCCTTATCCCAGAAGAGGTATCTGGTATAGAAATGTTATGCCCGATAAGATTATTATTTTTAAAAAGCCTATAGAAGGACGCTGTAGAAATAAAGAAGATATAAAGGAATCTGTTAGAAGAGTTGTTATCCATGAGATTGGACATTACTTTGGTTTAGGAGAAGCAGATTTACGAAAGATTGAAAGGGAGAGGTATAAGAATTCTTAATATGATAGAACTTTCGGACAGCTTAGAACAATTTATATTGGAAATACCCAAAGTCGAACTACATCTTCACTTAGAAGGAGCTATCCCCTTACCGACTCTATTAGATTTTATCCAAAAACGAGGTAAGGATAACTCCATTAAGAATCTGGAAGATTTAAAAAAATGTCTAGTCTTTTCTAATTTTATTCAATTTATTAAAGTTTGGTTATGGAAGAACAGATTTATTACCGAATATGAGGATTTTGAAGAATTGGCTTACCAGGTCTTGCAGAGTTTGAGTCAGCAAAACGTAAAATATGTTGAGGCATTTTACTCTCCTCGAGATTTTACATTCAGAAATAAAAAATTATCTGCTTCTGGAATAACTGAAAGTCTGATTAAGGGCAAGAAAAGGGCTTTTGATGATTTTGGAATTCGGAGTGAATTGATTGTAGACATAGAAAGGGATTATGGTCCGCGCATGGGTATGGGTTTAATAAAAGAATTATCCGGTTATTTAGGTCGGGGGCTTATAGGTATTGGTCTGGGAGGGAGTGAAAAGTTATTTCCAGCAGGTCTCTTTACTAAAGTTTATCAGGAAGCCAGAGATCGGGGTTTTCGGCTTACTGCTCATGCAGGTGAAGCAGCAGGAGCTAAATCTATTTGGGCAGCCCTTAATGAACTTGGAGCAGAACGAATAGGTCATGGATTAAGGGCTTATGAAGACCCTCGATTGATTGATTATCTTAAAGAAAGACAAATACCTTTAGAAATGTGCGTAGTAAGCAATATCAAGACCCAGGTTTGTAAATCATTTAAAGAACATCCCGTTAGAAATTATTTTAAAGAAGGATTGATGGTAACAATTAATTCTGATGACCCTACTATGTTTGATACTTCAATTACCAATGAATATTTAGTTTTAATTCAAAAGTTTGGATTTAGTTTAGAGGAGATAAGAAAGATTAATT
>DAOWEX010000026.1:0-5037 GCA_030638265.1 Atribacterota bacterium | reverse complement strand
GGCGTCTTTGCCCATGGTATGGGAAACTTTTTAGCTAATTTAGGTATACCCGAAAAGACAGGGATAATGTTTGGTGCTTTAACTATATCCGCATTCTTGCTTACCTCTTTGGATACTGCTGCCAGATTAGGTAGATATGCCTTTGAGGAGTTCTTTGTTGAAAGGGCGCCTGCTCTTTCTAATAGATATGTATCTACTATTGTTACTGTTGTATGTGGTGGAGCACTTGCCTTAAGTGGAACCTGGACTGCCATCTGGCCCATATTTGGTTCCGCAAATCAGCTTCTGGCTGGTTTAGCCCTATTAGGAGCCACTGCCTGGTTAGCTCATATGGGTAAGAAATATGCAATCACTATGTACCCTATGATCTTTATGATTACTGTTACAGTTGTTGCTTTGATTACTATGGTATTCCAGAACTTTGCTAAAGGGAATTATCTATTAGGATTTGTATCGATAATTCTGGTGATATTAGCTGGATTTGTAGTAAATGAAGGACTTAAAGCGATAAAGAGATTTAAAGTAAAGGCAGAAACTAAATAATTATTGCGTGAAATTTGTTTAATTTTTATGTCCCAGCAACTTATTTAGATATATAAAATAAAAAATAAGGCTAACAAATTTTTTGATTTCGTTAGCCTTATTTTATTGAAAACCTAATTAGTATATAGTATATCGTATACTAGCGTATAGCGTATAGGATAAGAATAGTTAGTTAGCTGATTAAGGATTTATTATTAAACCAGTTGACTGGTAAACAGAGTAACCGGATAACTAATATCGACTGGCAGACCGGTGGACTGGCCGACAGGAAGATTCTATAATTTTTGAATTTTAAATTATGTTTTTTCGCTTTTCGCTTTAACTTTTTAGCTTAATCGGCGATTTAACTTGTAACCTGAAACCTGGTAACTGGAAAACTAAATTTATATTTTAATAAAAGAAGGATTTTAAGATATTTTACAGAATAAATATATAAAAAAGGGAAAATAGTTTATTATATTTTTAAAAAATAGGAGAGATAAAATTATATGGAATGGCGATTAACAAAAGATAGTTATCATACTGGTTTTATGAATATGGCAATTGATGAAGCAATAATGATAGCTCACAGGGAAGGTTTGGTTCCTCCTACTATCAGATTTTATCAATGGTCCCCGCCGGCTGTATCTTTAGGCTATTTTCAAGACTTAAAGAAAGAGGTAGAGGTAGAGACTTGTCAAGATATGGGGATTGATATTGTCCGTCGACCCACTGGGGGGAAGGCGGTTTTACATGATCAAGAGTTGACATATAGTTTTATAATCAGTGAAAGTCATCCTTTAGTTAATGATTCCATATTAGTGACTTATAAGAAAATTAGCAGGGGAATAATTAGAGGACTTTCTTATTTGGGCGTAAAAGCAGAATTAGTTCCTGTCAGAGATAAATTAGAGAAAAATTCTTTGGATGAGATAGATAAGACTAGAATTTATCATTCAGATTTTAAATCAATCTGTTTTTCCGTTCCCTCACAGTATGAGGTACAGGTTGAGGGTAAAAAGATTGTAGGCTCAGCTCAGGTTAGAAAAGGAGGAGTAGTTTTACAACACGGCTCTTTATTGATAAAATTAGAAAAAGATAAATTATTCTCTGTTTTTAATTTTCCCTCTGTTCAGATAAAAGAAAGATTTGAATTAAAATTTAAAGCAACCAGCTTAGAAGAGATTTTAAAGAGAAAGATAGATTTTTCAGAATTATCTGAGATTCTTCCTCGGGGTTTTGAAGAAGAATTTGGAGTGAGATTGATGGAGGAAAAATTAACTGAGCCAGAAGAGAAAATTTCTAAGGACCTTTCAAAAAATAAATATTCCACTTATGAGTGGAATTATCTGCGGAAAAATAACCAACTTGATTCCTAAAAAATAGGAGAAGGAGTAGGATAAATGATTAAACTTAAGAGTAGATTTATTGTAGTTGAAGGGGCTATAGGAGTAGGAAAAACAAGTTTAGTTTTGTTGTTAAATAAGAAGTTTAATGCTAAGTATAATTTAGAGGTGGTGGAAGAAAATCCTTTTTTATCCAAATTTTATAATGATATAGAAAGATATGCCTTCCAGACCCAAATATTTTTCTTATTGAGTCGTTATAAACAGCAATTAGAGTTAGCTCAACAAGATTTATTTAATCAGTTAATCTTTTCTGATTATTTATTTGATAAGGATAGGATATTTGCTCACCTTAATCTTTCTGGCAATGAACTTTCTATGTATGAACGCCTTTATGAGATTATGGTCAAAGACATCCCCTGTCCTGATTTAATTATTTACCTACAAGCGAGCACCGAGATGTTGATGAAAAGGATAGCCTTAAGAGATCGCCCTTTTGAGCGAAAAATTTCTTATGAGTATATGAGAAGATTAAACTTAGCTTATGAAGAATTTTTTTATTATCCAGATAATTATAAAAAATCAACTTTGATTAAAATTGATACTAATAATCTTGATTTTGTTGGCAAAAGAAAAGATTTGGATTACATTATTAATGAAATTTATAAAAAGGATGGATTAAAATGAAAAAATTTATCATTGTCTCTGGGAACATAGGTTGTGGTAAATCAAGCTTAACTGACCTGTTAAGCAAAAGATTAGGTTGGAAACCATATTATGAAGTAGTGGAGAACAACCCTTATTTAGAAGATTTTTATAAAGATATGAAAAAGTGGAGTTTTCATCTTCAGGTATTTTTTCTGTCCAAAAGATTTCGACATCATCAAGAGATATTAAAAAATCCTGCCTCTGTAGTTCAGGATAGAAGTATCTATGAAGATGTGGACATATTTGCAAGAAATTTAAATCAACAGGGATATATGGAAGACCGTGATTATGAGAATTACCAGGAATTGTTTAATATAATGACTCAGTTTCTTTCCCCTCCAGATGTAATCGTATATCTTCAAGCTTCAGTTCCTACTCTTTTAAAAAGAATTTCTTCACGAGGAAGAGATTATGAGAAAACTATCTCTGAGGAATATTTGAATCAGTTAAATGTTTTATATGAGGAGTGGGTAGAGAATTTTAATATTTGCCCTATCTTAAATGTGCCTGCTGATGACTTGGATTTTGTAAAACGTCCTGAGCATCTAAAGTTAATTGCTAATAAGATATTGGATAAATTACAAGGGGTAGAAAAGGTAGTATTTGATTAGGAAAATTAGTCATTGCGAGGGTGGCACTCAAGTAATATTGAGTGCCACCCGAAGCAATCTCAAGGATTATTGAGTATAGTTTATTGCTGTGGGGTCTTGAAATGTACTCAAGTTAGGAGGAAATATTTTGAGAGCAGCATTGATTTATGGTGGAGATGATAAAAAATTAGAATTGTTTGTGAAAAAAATAATTTCTGTTATCGAGAGAAAGGGAAATGAATTAAAAGTAATTAAAGCGGAAAGAGGAGCGGGAGCTCAAAATCTTTTACCTTATGATCTTGTTTTTATAGGTTGCCCGGTAATAAGCTTTTTTAAAGGGAAACTGCCTTCTGGATTAATAGATTATATCAAAAAGTGTGTGGGATTAGAAAAGAAAAAGACTATTGCCTTTATCATTCCCAGTTTAATGGGTAATGATAAAACTTTAAAGAATTTAATGGGCTTATTAGAGAGCAAGGGATCTTTTGTGATTGATTTCAGACAGATTAGAGATATAGATAAAGATAGTGAGTTATTAGCCTCTCGTTTAAAATAAAAGGACCTAAAGAATGACGAACGATATATTAAAATATTTAAAAAAACAGGAGTATATTTCTGGTGAAGTTCTGGCAAAAAAATTAGGTGTCTCTCGGGTGGCAATATGGAAACAGATACAAAGACTAAAGAATACGGGATATAAAATAATTGCTGATCAGAATTCAGGTTATTGCTTGGTTTCACGTCCCGACCTCTTACTTCCTCAAGAAATTCAAAATGGTTTATCTGCAACTTATATTGGCCGAAAAATCTATTATTTCCCTGAATTAGAATCCACTAACATAATGGCTAAAGAGAAGGCTTCACATAAAGAAGAAGAAATAAATGAAGGTACAGTTATTATTTCCGAAAGACAGAGTGCAGGGAAGGGGCGATTAGGACGGAAATGGTTTTCTCCAGAAGGAGGTATTTGGCTTTCAATAATATTATATCCTCAACTTTCTCCTTCTTATATACCTCGAATAACTTTGATGACCGCAGTGGCGGTAGTGAAGGCTATTGAAAGATGCACACAGATTAAAGCTCAGATAAAATGGCCCAATGACATTTTGATAAATAATAAAAAAATGTGTGGAATATTAACCGAAATGAGCGCTGAATTAGACTTAATAAACTGGGTAGTAGTAGGAATAGGTGTAAATGTGAATATAAAACAGCAAGAGTTTCCGGAAGATATTCGAGAGATGACTACTTCTTTAAAAGAAGCTTTAAGAAAAGAAATTTCACGGGTTAGATTAGTACAAATGTTTTTGAAAGAATTTGAAAGATATTATGAATTATTGAAAAGAAGGAAAATATCTTTAATTTTAAAGGAATGGAAATTATACTCCCATACCTTAGGGAAGAAGATAAAAGTAAATATTGGGGAAAACGTTGTTACAGGAGAAGCTATAGATATAAATGAAAGGGGAGCATTAATCTTAAAGAAGGGAGATGGGGAGTTAATTGAAATAATTTCCGGAACTATAATTTAATTTTTTTTGACATAATCGTTAACTTAATATATTATATTGGTTAACATTAATTTATCAGAAAATCGGAGGATTTAAGAATGAAAAAAATAAATATCCGTCAAATGACTTTAATCTCTTTATTTGCTGCTTTAACCGCAGTGGGAGCATTCATTTCGATTCCCCTTTATCCTGTCCCCCTAACTTTACAAACTTTATTTACTCTCTTAGCTGCTATGACGCTGGGAAGTGCTATGGGAGCATTAAGCCAGATAATCTATGTGTTGTTGGGTATAGTAGGCTTACCAGTTTTTGCTGGTTTTAAAGCTGGGATAGGTATTTTATTTGGGCCAACCGGTGGAT
>DAOWEX010000025.1:0-3215 GCA_030638265.1 Atribacterota bacterium | reverse complement strand
GCTATCACACCTAAGGTGAAAACGATGGTGGATTAGCCGATAGGGAATGAGAGGAAACTCTTATTCCTCCCGTGTTTGGAAAGGAGGACTGATATTATGAGTTAAACTTATGAACCAACACCGAACACAGTGTTGGTTTTTTTGTTGCTTAATTAAAAATTTAATTATAAGGAAGGAAAGAAATATCGATGAAGAGAAATATTATTTTTAAGACAGTTTTTTTATTTGCTGTTAGTATGATATTAATTAGTTCGGTTTATGCTAATCCTGTTCACCTAAAATTAGCCACTACTACCAGTACAGAAAATTCAGGTTTGCTGGGGGTTTTATTACCTCCCTTTGAAGAAAAATTTGGAATAAAAGTTGATGTTATTGCAGTTGGTACCGGAAAAGCCCTTAAGTTAGGGGAAAATGGAGATGTAGATGTAGTGTTAGTACATGCTCGAGCAGCGGAGGATAAGTTTATTCAGGAAGGATATGGAGTAAACCGAAGAGATGTAATGTATAATGATTTTATTATTCTGGGGCCATTTGATGACCCTGCAAAAATTAAGGATGAAAAGAATGTAGTCTTAGCTTTAAGAAAAATTTCTGAGCAAAAGATCTATTTTGTTTCCCGGGGAGATGATTCTGGAACTCATAAGAAAGAAAAAATTTTGTGGCAAAAGGCAGGAATTATTCCTGAGGGAAAATGGTATATAGAAATTGGTCAGGGGATGGGAGCGGCCTTGCAGATTGCCTATGAAAAACAGGCTTATATCCTTTGTGATAGGGGGACTTTTTTAGCTTATAAGGATAAGATAAACTTAATCATCCTTTTTGAGGGAGATCCTCTACTCTTTAATCCCTACGGTATAATGGCAATTAATCCGGCTTTATATCCTCAAGTTAAATATATAGAAGCTATGCAATTAATTGCCTGGGTCACTTCAGTGGAAGGACAGAAGATAATTAAAGAATACAAAAAAGAAGGAGAAGTCCTTTTTCATCCAATGGCAATTAAATAGTTGATAGTCGTTAGTATATAGTATTTAGTGGTAGCGTTTAGCTTGATAAGTAATGTGTAATATGTGATATATGATGAGTTTACAGTTCCAAGCTACAAGTTTTCTTATTTTTGTCATTGCGAGGAGCGAAGTGACGAAGCAATCACAACCCGAGATTGCCACGCTCCGATAAATCGAAGCTCGCAATGACAGAAATCTCAATAAACTGGTAACCGATAATTAAAAATTGATTTTCTTCACGCGATACTCGATACGCAATACGCGATACGAATTTATTAATCGAGGTGATATTTTGGATTTTATTATTGAAGGAATACAGAAAGCTTTTCAACTGGTTTTTTCCTTAGATAGAGAAATATTTAATATTGCCTTACTTTCATTAAAGGTATCTTTAACTGCCGTTGGTTTAGCTTCATTGTTAGGGGTGTTCTTAGGATTTTTAATGGCGATGAAAGATTATTGGGGGAAGAGGTTCTCTTTGGCTTTAGTGAAGACTCTCCTGGCTTTGCCCACAGTAGTTATTGGATTAATTGTTTATTCACTGATTTCTCGAAGAGGACCACTGGGAGTCTTTGGCCTATTATATACCCCTTCAGCTATGATTATCGGTCAGTTTATATTAGCTACCCCTATAGTTATCGCTCTCACTCATTCAGCGGTACAGGGAATTGATAAAAGGGTTAGAGATACTGCCTTAACCCTTGGGGCAACTGAGATTCAATGTGCCTGGATAGTAATTAAAGAGGCCCGCCACGCCATATTAACGGCAATAATAGCTGCCTTTGGAAGGGTTATTGCTGAGGTGGGAGCTGCTATTATGTTAGGAGGAAATATAAAGGGAAGCACTCGGGTTATGACCACTGCTATTGCCTTAGAGAGTACCAAAGGAGAGTTTGGTTTTGCTATTGCTCTCGGGGTTATATTATTATTAATTGCTTTCAGTATAAATATTTTATTACATTATTTTCAAAGTAAGAAGTTGTAAGGTTATGATATGGATAAATCAATAATTAGAGTTAAAAATTTACAAAAAATTTATAACAACAGAATTATATTAGATGTTGACCATTTGGATTTTCAGGAAAGTAAAATTTACGCTATTGTCGGTCCAAATGGATCAGGTAAGACTACATTGTTAAAGATTTTAAATTTATTAGAGAAACCAGATACAGGTCAAATCTTTTTTCAGGGTCAAGAATTAACCAATAAATCGAGACCTGAGGTCCTAAAGATTAGGCGAAAGATGACTTTAATAGATCAGAATTCCTTTTTATTTCACTCTACAGTCTATGATAATATTACCTATGGATTAAAGGTAAGGTCAGTTCCCACTAAAGATCAGAGAGATAAGGTAAAACATGCTTTAAAAATGGTAGGACTTTCTGGTTTTGAAGACAGGAGAGCAAATCAATTATCAGGTGGAGAGGCGAAACGGGTGGTAATAGCCAGAGGGTTAGTAATTGAACCAGAGGTCTTCTTTTTAGATGAACCCACAGCAAGTATAGACCAAAGACACCAAGATGTGGTGGAAAGGATTATTAGAAATATTAGTGATGAAATTAGAACAACTGTTATACTTACCACCCATGATCTCTCCCAGGCATATCGTTTAGCTGATGAGGTAGTTTCTCTTTTAGAGGGCAGGATTATTAAAAAAGTTCCAGAAAATCTCTTTAAAGGAGTGATAGAAGAGAAGAACGGAGTAAAATATTTCAAAGTTTTTGGCAATATTAAATTTACTATAGCTATAGTAAGCGATAAAGTTGGTCCTGCTTATATCTCTATCGACTCTAAAGATATAATTTTATCTTATGAACAATTTCAATCCAGTGCTAGAAATACATTTTCAGGGAAAATAATAAAGATTATCGAGCAAAATCATTTGGTAAAATTAGAAGTGGATGTGGGCATTCCTTTAGTAACAACTATCACCAGAGAATCGTTTCAAAAGATGAATCTTAATCTGGGGAGAAAAGTATATCTTACCTTTAAAGCATCCGTAGTGGAGGTATATTAATTTAAAGAAACAAAATGTTTTCTAAAAATAAAAAACAATCTTTATATCAGTAGCCTTTCAGAAAACTCGCTCTTTAAAAATTAAATATTAGGAAGGAAAGATTTTACAAAGCGAATCTTATCTTTATTACCTGTCTTAGCAGCCGTCAAGGCTATAAGAAGAACGGTAATATGGGCGATAGTACAGTGATT
>DAOWEX010000027.1:0-4715 GCA_030638265.1 Atribacterota bacterium | reverse complement strand
TTAGTAGGTATTGTCAAGGGTTATCTTTCTATTTTTAGATAAGAAAATCTAATATTTTCTTTCATTTTAATATTTCCTTAGGGCCATAATAATTATAGTATAATTGGAGGGGAAGTGCAAGGGGTAAATATCCCAATAAAGCTTACACTAATAATGATCGCTTAAAAAGTACTTATAATTATTTAATAACTAATTTAATAAAATTCAACTTTCCGATTTTTAAAATCATACCTTCTTCGACAGTCAAGTCAAAATTGGGATCGCTTACTTTTTCGCCATTAATTCTTACTCCACCCTGCTTGATTAATCTACGAGCCTCGCTCTTGCTTGATACTAGATTAGACATAGCAATAAGTTCAGTAATCCATATCTTTCCTTCTTTTAAATTATCCTTCTTCAAAACTAATTCTCTTATTTCCTCTGGATAGAGTTTCTTTTTAAATACCTTTTCAAATTCCTCTTCTGCTACAAGTGAAGCACTATGTCCGTGATATAGTTGAACAATTTCTCGAGCTAATCTTTTCTTTACATCACGAGGGTGAATATTATTATTTTCCAAATCAATTTTAATTTTGTCTATCTCATTTAAAGGGACATCAGTTACTAACTCAAAGTATCTAATCATAAGATTATCCGGTATAGACATAACTTTACCATACATTACTTGAGGAGGTTCATTGATGCCGATATAGTTATTAAGACTTTTACTCATTTTTTCTACCCCATCTGTCCCTTCAAGTAAGGGCATAGTAATAATAACCTGAGGCTCCTGACCATATTCTCGTTGAATTGTTCTCCCCACTAATAGATTAAACTTCTGATCTGTCCCTCCTAATTCGATATCTGCTTGTAGTGCTACAGAATCATACCCTTGCATTAATGGATATAAAAATTCATGGATACCTATTGGCTTCTCTTTTTTATATCTGGTTGCAAAATCATCTCTTTCTAACATACGAGCAACAGTATATTCGGAACATATTTTTAAGACTTCAGAAAATGATAATTTTCCTAACCATTGACTATTAAATACTACTTTTGTTTTCTCGGGATTTAATATTTTAAAAACCTGATTCTTATAGGTCTCAGCATTTTTTTTAACCTCTTCCTCAGTTAATTGTTTTCTAGTTACAGTCTGGCCACTTGGATCGCCTATCATTCCTGTAAAATCACCTATTAAAAAATAAACATCATGACCCAAATCCTGAAATTGTCTCATTTTACGTAATCCAACTGTATGTCCTAAATGTATGTCTGGAGCATTAGGATCAAATCCTTGCTTGATCCGAAGAGGTCTTTTTTCTTTCCTTGATTTTTCTAATTTTTTTATTAATTCTTCTTCGGATATTATTTCTTCAATTCCTCTTTTAATTATTCTTAATTCTTCTTTAATATCCATATAAATCACCTTTCTTAATAAAAATTATCATATATTTTATAATAAAGATTTCTTAATTTCTCAATTTGTCCTCATTTAACCCCAGTCTCTTTTTATTTTTAATCAATAAGATCAACAAAGGGTAACCTAAAATATAACATGCAATAACTTCCCCAATCCCTATATATAATACAGTTATCCAATAGGGTAAGTCAAAGAGCAAATGCAAATAAATACTAACTCCAAAAGCATTTATTAAAACAGGAGGAAGGGGAGCCAATTTAGGATTCTTCATTTTAGAGGTTAAATAAGCAGCGATTAAGGTACAAAGGCTTCCTCCAATTATGTCTACCATCCCTAATCCACCATAAATATTTGCTAAAATACAACCTATAAATAACCCAATAATTGCTGAAGGATCAATAAAGGGAAGAACCACTAAGGCTTCCGCAATTCTTACTTGAACAGGCCCATAACTTATCGGGGCAAAGATAATATTAAGAATTACATAAATTGCCCCAATCATAGCTACTCGAACTAAATAATTAAGCTTATTCATAATAAAAAAGATTCCTATAATAATATCTAATTTTTGAAATTATAACACAGTTTATTTTATATTAAAAGAGCTGAAACTAACATGCTCCCTAATTTTATTATAATTTTATGATATAATATTAATAAACTACTTCGTATCTCGTATCTTGTGAATCGTATCTCGTCAAGAAAATAGAAGTCAGAAGTCGGAATCCAGTATCCAGAAGAAAGAAGTCAAAAGTCATTGCGAACGACCATGGGGAACGTGGCAATCTCGTATCTCTATACGCTCTAGGCTACACGCTATACTATATACGAAATACGATATACGAATAAAAGGGGTTTTGTTTTGTCATCTAAAAATAAACCAAAAAAATCTTACCATATTCCTTTATCCAAAAAAATATTATTGGCAATTATGATTTTTACTCTTACATTTGTTATTACTTTTATTAGTTTGGCCACCCTTAATACCCAAAAAATATCCGAAATGGTTGAAGGACAAAATTTTGTAGATTCCATAAATAGCAAAGTATACGATATCAATGATAAAATTATTACAGAATTTTATCAAGAAAACAGAAACCCAGTTTCTCTTTCTGAGGTTCCGACAAATCTAATTAATGCCTTCATTGCTATTGAAGACTCAAATTTTTATAAACATAAGGGAATAAGTTTTCGGGGTATTCTACGAGCTCTCTGGGAAAATTTTAAAAATAAAATTTTATTCTCAAAAGAAGGTAAACCTCAGGGAGGTAGTACAATAACCCAGCAATTAGCTATAAACACTTTCCTTACTCGAGAAATTAGTTTAAATAGAAAAACAAAAGACATTTTAATAGCTTTACAAATAGAGAGAAATTTTACCAAAGACGAAATTTTAGAAATGTATTTAAATGAAATTTATTTTGGACATGGAGCTTACGGAGTTCAAGCTGCTGCTCAAATGTATTTTAATAAAAGTGTGCAAGATTTAAACCTTCCGGAATGCGCATTATTAGCAGGATTACCTCGTGGACCTTCTTATTATTCACCTATTCTTAACCAGGAAGTTTCCCTAAAAAGAAGAAATATTATATTAAGCAGAATGTTTAAGTTGGGTTACATATCTAAAGAAGATATGGAAAAAGCCCAACAAAGTCCCATTAAACTTGATTATAATAATAAAAGAGATAAATTTACAGCTCCCTATTTTTCTACTTTTATTCTTTCTCAACTTTTAGAAGAATATGGTGCTAATATGGTTTACAAAGGTGGATTGAAAATTTATACCACCTTGGATTTAGAAATGCAAAATTTTGCCGAAAAAGCACTTCAAGAATCTGGACGCGAGGGAGCAATAATAGCTATCGAACCTCAATCAGGTTATATTAAGGCAATGGTGGGAGGAAAAGATTTTGAGGAAAGTAAATTTAATAGAGCAACTCAAGCTTATCGTCAACCAGGTTCTGCTTTTAAACCTTTTATTTATCTTACTGCCTTGGATAATGGATTTACTCCCAGTAATATTATAGAAGATTCTCCGGTTACCTTCGAAAATGGATGGTCTCCTGAAAATTACGAAAAGGAGTTTAGAGGACTGGTAACCCTCAGGGAAGCATTTGAATCATCCATAAATGTAATAGGAGTAAAATTATTAGAACAAGTGGGTGTAAATAAAGTTATAAATTATACTCATAAAGCAGGAATAAAGAGTGAACTTCGCCCAGATCTTTCTTTAGCTTTAGGAACTTCTGAGGTAAGCCCCTTGGAAATTGCTTCTGCATATGCTACCATTGCCAATTTAGGGGTAAGAGTTAACCCTATATCCATAATTCGAATAGAAGATTATACAGGTAAAATTATAAAAGAGAATATTCCTCAAAAAAAGAAAGTATTTAAAGAAGAGACCTGTTATGTACTTATTAATATGATGGAAGGAGTAATAAAAAGAGGGACCGGTTGGAATGCTAAAATAGGTAGGCCAGCAGCGGGGAAGACAGGTACTACCAATGATTTTGTTGATGCCTGGTTCATAGGATTTACTCCTGATTTGGTTACTGCAGTCTATATTGGAAATGACGATAGAAAACCCTTAGGGAACAAAATGACTGGTGGAGTAGTTGCTGCCCCAGTCTGGGCCAAATTCATGAAAAATGTATTAAAAAATGAAGAAAAAAAAGATTTCTTACAGCCAGATAAAATAATCAAAATTTCTGTTTGTAAAGACTCAGGGCTTCTTCCAACTGAGAACTGTTCAGAAACATTAACTGTAGCCTTTATAAAAGGCACAGAGCCCGTGTCTTCCTACACAATTAATCAAAAGATTTCAGATAAACTACCAATTGAAGAATATCAAGAGTCTAAAAAACCTTATACTGAAGAAATCGAAACAATTAAGGAAAAATATGAAGAAAAACCTGCAGAAACTAAAGAAGAAAAAGAGACTCTTCAATCTTTAATAAATAAACTTAAAGAAAAATACAAAAAACAAGATGAATAATTATTTTTTCAAATACACAACCGTAGCTCCAATACCTCCCTCGCTAACATCTCCTGACCTGAATGATTTGATATAAGGAATATTATCTAACAATTTCCTCACTTCATTTCTTAAGATGCCTTTACCCTTACCATGGATTATATATACTGGTGAAATCCCTAATAGGTATGCATCATCCAAATATTTTTCTAATCTTAATTTAGCATCTTCAACACTAAATTGGCGAAGAGAAAGTTCGTTTTTAAAGGTTTTCATTTTTGACAAATAAAGATTATCTCTTTCAGTTAATCTTTTACTAATACCATCCCTTGTATGGAC
>DAOWEX010000010.1:0-6590 GCA_030638265.1 Atribacterota bacterium | reverse complement strand
TATTTAGAAAGTTCATTATAGTTTTTTTCGAATATGCGATATCTTTTAGAAATAATTTTCTTTTCTTTTAAAATATTATCTTCATCACTGGAAAGGTTCTTTAAATTTTTTTCCAATTCACCAATAGAAATAATGGCCCTATTCAAATTACTTAGGCTGTTAACGGTATTTTCCTCATTTTCTTGTAATAATATTTTTATTTTGTTATTTTTTTTGGTTAAGGAATTATAAATACTATCATATTCTTCGATAGAGTTTTTATTTTTTCTTACTTGGTTTTTTAAATTTTCTATTTCTTTAATTAATTTCTCGATTTCTCTTTCTATATAAAAAACATTTTCTTGTTTATCTTTAGTATTCAGTGAGATATTGATAGATCCGTCAAAATCTATTACCATGTTATTCAAAGTAATAATTTTATATTTTCCTAAATATTTCTGAAAAAAATTAAGGGCAGTCTGTGTATTTTCAACTATTAAAATATTACCTAACAATACCTCAAACAGATCATTATACATTTTATTATAAGTTATCAACTCGTCAGCAAAACCACAGATATTTTCACCATGAATTTTTATCTTATCTTCTAAAAGTATTTTTGCTTTTTTTATTAAATCCAAAGGCATTAATTTTATTTCATTTAATTTATCCTTTGGCAATGAACTAATAATATTAATAGCAGAATATATATCATTAACCACGATTGAGTTTAAGCTTTCCATCAAAGCAATTTCTATAATTTTCTCATATTTTTGGGGGATATAATCAATAAGTTTTATTAATTTTTTACAAATACCATCTGGGTTTTCCTGTTTATATTTAGAATAAAATAATTCTGTTTTATCTTCATTTATCTTTAAATAGTGTTTAATTGATTTTGTTAAAATATCTCTTCTTTCTTCTTTTAAATTAATGCCTTGATTATCTTTTTCCAAAGATAATCTTAATTTATTTAATATACTTTCAATTTCTTTTATTCTTGCTTCGTTTTTTTCAAGTTGACTTCTTTTAATATTTTTTCCACTTTCTTTTATGATTTTTCGGCAATCATTTTCTTTTTTAATCATTACTTTTAGTTGTTTTTCTAATAACTTTTTCTTTTCCCTAATCTTATCTAAATTCAAATTTAGAATATTTAAAGTAGTTTTATATTTTATCTCTTTCTCTTTTAAAAATAATTCTTTTTCATAAAAACTTTTTAATACTTTCTTAAAATTATTCCTGGTTAGGATAATTGAATTAAGAAATGTTGATTTTTTCTTAAATTCTTTTTCTAAATCGTTTAACTTATTGTTAAAACCTTTTAAATTTCTATCTATCTTTAAAATGTTAATATTTATTTCTTTTTTATTTTTATTTAAAAAAGATATTTTTTGGTTAATATCTTCAATTACTTTGTTTAAATCAATTAATCTTTTTTCAAAATCATCCTTTTTTTGGGACATTAAATTAGATTCATTTTGTATTGATTTTGTTCTATCCTTTAATTCATAATTCTCGTATTTATATTTTTCTTGTTCTTGGTTTAAATTAATTAACTCTTCATTTAAAGTACTTGTTTTTGATTCTTGTTTTTTTATATTTATTAGTATTTTTTCTTTATTTATTTCACATAACTCTAAATTTTTCTTAACTTTTGAAAGATTTGTTTTATACAAATTATATTTTTGATAAATTAAAAAGAGCTCTAAATCCCTAATTTTTTCTTGACAAATCTTATATTTATTTAGATGTTTCGCTTCTTTTTCTAAAATTATTAATTGATTCTTAATTTCGGAAATTATATTAATAGCATTATCTAAGTTGTTATCTATTCCTTCTATTTTTTTTAAGCTTCTCTGTTTTTCGTATTTATATTTAGAAATAGAGGCAGCTTCTTCGAATAAATAACGTCGGTCAGAAGGTTTTGCGCTTAAAACAAGGTCTATTTCGCCTTGAGCAATTACGGAATAAGCATTTTTTCCTAACCCGGTATTCATAAATAATTCCTGGATCTCTCTCAATTTACAAGGAATTCCATTTATAAAATTTTCAGTTTCTCCAGAACGATAAATCCTTCTTTTAATATTTATTTCTTCCCAATCTACGGGAAGAAATCTCTCTGAATTATTTAAGACTAAAGATACTTCTGCCATATTTAAAGGTTTTTCATTATGATTTCCCGAAAAAATAATATCTGTTAACTGTTTTCCTCGTAAAGACCTGATATTTTGCTCACCCAGCACCCATCTAACCGCATCAGTAATATTACTCTTTCCACATCCATTAGGACCAACTATAGCAGTTATACCAGAATTAAATGAGAATTTTATTTTTTTTGCAAAAGATTTAAATCCATAAATTTCAAGTTCTTTAAGAAACATTTTTGCCTCACTATATTATTTTTATTTTTTTCAAAGCACTATGCGCGGCATTTTGTTCAGCTTCTTTTTTACTGTCACCAAAACCAGTTCCATAAGACTTCTCTTTTAATTTTACCTCAATACAAAAAATCTTTTTATGATCTGGTCCTTTTTCTTTAATTAAAATATATTTAGGTAAACATTTCATCTTCTTCTGAGAAATTTCCTGTAATAAAGTCTTGTAATCTTCTATATAATTATGCTTTGTAATAAGTTCTATTTCATCTTTTATAAATGATAAGATAAATAGTTTAGTTTTTTTAAGACCACCATCTAAATATATCGCTCCCAATAAAGCTTCAAAACAATCTGAAAGAATAGATAATTTATTTCTTCCTCCAGTCAAATCCTCTCCTTTCCCTAAAACAATGTACTTTCCTAAAGAAATATGATTTGCCCATTTCGCAAGTGTAGGTCCGCTTACAATAATTGATTTAATTTTAGTCAGTTCGCCCTCGGAGAAAGAAGATAATTTTTGATAAATATATTCACTTACGATTAACTCCAATACAGAATCACCTAAAAATTCCAACCTCTGGTTATTAATTAATCTGTCTTTTTCGGCTTTATTATAAAAGGATGGATGTGTTAAGGCTTCCTTGAAAAGTTCTAAGTTTTTAAACTGATAATTTAACTTATTTTCTAAATTTGTTAATATAGAAACTTTTTCTTTTTTCAAAATTTTTACATTACCTTACTATTTTATTTATATTATTAGTTATAGTTAATCTTCCATATATTTACTTAAAATAACTACTCCATTATGCCCACCGAAACCAAATGAATTAGATAAAGCATATTTAACTAATTTTTGTTCTGCTTTATTTGGGACATAATCAAGGTCACATTCGGGATCAGGATAATAATAATTTATAGTAGGAGGAATAACTTCCTTCTTTATTGCAAGAGCAGTAGCAATAGCCTCCACTCCCCCACTTGCCCCTAATAAATGGCCGGTCATAGATTTATTAGAGCTAATTTTCAAGTTATAAGCATGTTTACCAAATACTTTTTTGATAGATAAAGTTTCCAATTTATCATTTAATGGAGTCGAAGTGCCATGAGCATTAATATAATCAATTTGGCTTGGTTTAATTTTTGCATCTTCCAAGGCAATTTTCATAGCCTGAGAGGCACTATCACCTTCAGGTGAAGGAGCAGTAACATGGTAAGCATCAGCAGTCATGCCAAAACCTAATATCTCAGCATATATATTAGCATTTCTTTTTTTTGCGTGTTGTAATGTTTCTAAAATTAAAATTCCCGAACCTTCTCCCATAACAAATCCATCTCGTTCTTTATCAAAGGGCCGCGAAGCATAAGTAGGATTATTATTTTGAATAGACAAGGCTCTCATTTTACAAAAACCAGCCAAGGCCATAGGAGTAATTGCAGCTTCTGTACCTCCACTAATAATTAGTTGGGCATCCCCTTTTTGTAAAAGCTTAAATGCAATTCCAATAGCATGAGTAGCTGAAGCACAAGCTGTGGTAATAACGCCATTAGGTCCTTTCGCTCCAATTTTTATAGCTATTTCACCTGCAGAAATATTAGAAATCATCATAGGTATAAAGAAAGGGCTAATTCTGTTTGACCCTTTTTCTAATAATACTTTATGTTGCTTTTCAAAAGTTCCTATTCCACCTATACCTGAACCAATTATAACTCCTATTGAATAATGATCTTCCTCAGTAAGTTTCAGTTTAGAATCTTCCATAGCTAACATAGTAGCAACGACTGAAAATTGAGTACTTTTATCCATTCTATTTGCTTCTTTGGTAGAGATATAATTCCCATAATCAAAATCTTTAACTTCTGCCGCTATCTTAGCAGGGTACCCGGAGGTATCGAAATAACTTATTTTCCCAATTCCGGACCTTCCCTGAATCATCGATTGCCAAAATTCTTCTTTTCCAATTCCTACAGGAGTAACCAGACCTACCCCAGTAACTACTACTCTATTAATCATTAGTTATTTACCTTCCTCAAATAAATACTCGAATTTAAATTTTAATTAAGGATCGGAATATCCGACCCTTAATTATATATATATTAACCTTAATCTTTTATCATTCTTTTCAGTACTTATTTCTTAAAAATATAAGTATAAAAATAATTTTATACAGAATTTATACTTATATTCTTATTTGCTTAAATACTTAATTGCATCTCCAACAGTCTTAATCTTTTCTGCATCTTCATCTGGTATTTCAACATCAAATTCTTCTTCAAAAGCCATTATTAGTTCAACTATATCTAAAGAATCCGCACCCAGATCGTCAACAAAAGATGATTCCTCTGTAATTTTACTTGTATCAACTCCTAATTGATCGACAATAATCTTTTTTACTCTATCTATAGCTTCCATTCTAATTTTCACCTCCTCTCACATTACCATACCACCATCTACATTTATAACTTGACCTGTAATATAATTTGATGCATCAGAAACTAAAAAATACACTGCTTTAGCAACATCTTCCACGATACCCAATCTTTTCAAGGGAATTTGTTGTTGCAGTTCTTGCCTAACTTTTTCAGGTAATTTTTTAGTCATATCTGTCTCAATAAATCCAGGGGCAATAGCATTTACATTAATATTCCTCAGGGCAAGTTCTTTTGCCATGGATTTAGTAAGTCCTATTATTCCTGCTTTTGAAGCTGCATAATTAGCTTGCCCTATATTACCAACCAATCCAATAACTGATGAAATATTAACTATTTTACCACCTTTTTTTTCTCGCATCATATATTTTGCCACAGTTTTGGAACAATTAAAAGTGCCCTTTAAATTAATATTTATTACTGCATCCCAGTCTTCTTCTTTCATTCTTATTAATAGAGAATCACGTACAATACCAGCATTGTTTACTAAAATATCTATCCTCCCGAATTTATTTATTATCTCTTTCACCATATTCTCAACTTCATCTAATTCGGTTATATCTGCCCTTATCCCTATCGCTTTGTTGGTACTTTGTTTTATTTCTTCTAAAGTTTTATTAATCTCATTTTCTATTAAGATATCATTAATTACTATATTCGCTCCGTGATTAGCCAATTCCAAAGCGATAGCTTTTCCTATTCCTCGAGCTGATCCAGTAATTAAAGCAACTTTCTCAGATAGCCCCATTTTATAAGACCTCCTTGATTTTTTCAACTACTTTTTCTAAAGAATCTGAATCAAATATATTGAATACCTTTGCCTTAGGAAGAATCTTTTTAGTTAATCCTCCTAAAACCTTACCCGGTCCTACTTCAACAAAATAATTAATTCCTTCAGAGCTCATTTTATTTATTGTATCAACCCACCTTACCGGATGAGTCATTTGCTCAATTAGGGCGGATCTAACTTCCTCTTTGTTTCTCACATAATTAGCATCAACATTACAAATTAGCGGTATTTGTGGATTGTAGATATCTACCTTTTCTAAATATTTTGCTAAATTTACTTTTGCTAATTTCATCAATGATGAATGGAAAGGAGCACTCACTTTAAGGGGTATTACTTTTCTCGCTCCTTTCTCTTTTGCTAATATTGACAATCTTTCTAATGGTTTAATTTTGCCCGAAACTACAATTTGAGTTGGAGAATTATAATTGGCAATTTCTACTATTCCTAAATTACTTATTTCTCCACATAATTTACTTATCTCATCTTCTTTTAAGCCAATAATAGCTAACATTGAACCAGTTCCTATTGGGATAGCACTCTGCATATATTCGCCTCTTTTTTTTACTAATTTCACTGCATCTTCAAATTTAATAGAAGAACTAACTACTAAAGCTGAATATTCTCCCAAACTATGGCCAGCCACCACATCAGGCATAATATCAAAATTTTGTAGTAATTTAAATAAAATTACACTAATAGTTAAAATTGCAGGTTGAGCGTTAATGGTATTTTTTAATTCTTCTTCTGGTCCCTCAAAACATAATTTACTAATATCAACACCTTCTTCTTTTAAGGTCATATTAGCTTTTTCGAAAAATATTTTTGCTTCTTCATAATTTTCTATTAAATCTTTCCCCATTCCTACTTTTTGGGAACCTTGACCTGGGAAAACAAATGCAATTTTTACCACTATCTATTTTGCAACTCCCTTTACTTTAAATATCATTAAGATTATTTAACCCATTTTATAACAATTGACCCGCTGGTAAGACCTGCGCCAAATGCAGTTAATA
>DAOWEX010000061.1:0-5254 GCA_030638265.1 Atribacterota bacterium | reverse complement strand
GCATAGATCCTATCTCTGGTAATAGCCGGTTCGTTCTTGACAATTGCAGTTCTCTTTCCGATTATCCTATTAAACAAAGTAGATTTTCCCACATTTATTCTTCCAATAATGGCAACAACTGGTTTTTCCGAAATAGACATTTCAACTCCTTAAAAAATTTATTTATAAAAAAATTATTATTAACAAAAATTTATTTTTGTTAACCCATAGTTAGTTGATTTTATTATTACTTTATTAAAATATTTTTTATCTTATGAATTGTCTCTTCCGGGTTTGTACTTTTAAATATAATTTGCCCAGCAACTATAATATCTGCACCAGCTGTAATTATCTGGGAAAGATTATTAAAATTTATACCGCCATCAACTTCTAATGAAATTAATTTTTTTTGATTACTTATTATTTCTTTAGCTCTTGTAATTTTAGTAAGCATCTCTGGAATAAACTTCTGACCACCGAAACCGGGATTAACGGTCATTAATAAAAGAAGATCTATTTTATTAATAATATATTCAACTACATTCAAAGGTGTTGCTGGATTTAAGGCAATACCACATTTAACCCCCATACCTACGATAGCTTGAATGACTCTATCAAGATGTTTGCAAGTTTCATAGTGTATAGTTATAATATCTCCTCCTGCCTCAACAAATGATTTAATATGATTAGCAGGATTTTCCACCATTAAATGAACATCCAACGGAAGAGATGTTTTACTTTTAATATACCCAACTATCTTAGCACCAAAGGATATATTGGGCACAAAATGTCCATCCATAATATCCAGATGAATTAAATCTGCTCCTCCATTTTCTATTACTCTTAATTCCTTTTCTAAACAAGTAAAATCTGCATCTAATATTGAGGGAGCAAGTTTCCTTAACATAATTATACCACCACCTCTTGATATTAATAATTTCTACCTTTAAAATATTTAGCATTATCAATATAACCACAATTTACGATCAAGACTACGGTATTGAATGGCCTCAGATAAGTGAGAAATTTTAATTTTCTTTGATTGTTCTAAATCAGCTATAGTTCGAGCAACTTTTAATATACGGTCGTAAGCTCGTGTACTCAGGTTTAATTTTTCCATTGCCTTATAAAGTAAATTTTTACAATTTTGGTCAATCTGACAATGTTTTTCAATCTGCTTTTTAGACATTTGGGCATTACAAAAAACGCTATCTTCACTAAATCTTTCTCTTTGAATAACTCTTGCTTTTTCAACTCTCTTTCTTATAGTACAAGAATTCTCTATAGAATTTTTCTCCATTACTTCTCGACAGTTTATTCGGGGGACTTCGATATGTATATCTATTCGATCTAATAAAGGACCTGAAATCTTCGAACGATATTTAATAATTTGAGATGAGCTACAAGTACATGTTTTAACCGGGTCACCAAAAAAACCACATGGGCAAGGATTTAAAGATGCTACCAACATAAAAGAAGAAGTATAAGTAACAGAATTAAGAGAACGTGAAATAGTGACTATACCATCTTCTAAAGGTTGACGCATAGACTCCAAAGCACTTCGAGAAAACTCAGGTAACTCATCCAGAAACAATACTCCATTGTGAGACAAACTGATTTCTCCAGGTTTAGGAATTCTTCCTCCACCAATTAAGCCAGAATTACTGATAGTATGGTGTGGTGCCCTAAAAGGCCGATCTGTAATCAAGGAGGTATCCGGGGGTAATAAATTTGCTATACTGTATAATTTGGTAATTTCTATGGATTCTTCTAAAGTTAAGGAAGGAAGGATGGTGGGAAGTCTACGCGCTAACATAGTTTTCCCAGAACCTGGTGGTCCAATCATGATCACATTATGGCTTCCTGCCCCAGCTACCTCTAAAGCCCTTTTGGCATGTTCCTGTCCTTTAACCTCGGCAAAATCTATTTGGTTATCTTTCTTTTTGTTGAAAATATCTTCTGTATTAACTAATACTGGTTCTATGGATATTTTACCATTTAAAAATTCTACTACCTCATAAAGCAAACTAGCAGTGAATACTTCTAATTGTTTAATTATTCCTGCTTCTTTAGCATTTGCTTTAGGTACTAACAATTTTATTTTATTTGATTTTTTTGCCATTAAGGCAATAGGAAGTACTCCATTTACCGGTTTAATTCTTCCGTCTAAAGATAATTCACCTATAATTAAAAGCTTATCTAATAGATTTGATTTAATTTGTCCACTAGCAGCTAAGACACCTAAAGCAATAGGTAAGTCAAAAATAGGTCCCCCTTTTTTTATGTCTGCTGGGGCCAGATTTACTGTGATCCTTTGCATAGGAAATTCAAATTCAGAATTTTTTATGGCAGAACGAACCCTTTCTCGAGATTCTTGAACAGCCGTATCCGGTAATCCTACAATATTAAATAAAGGTAACCCTGGTCGAATATCAACCTCGACTTCTACTATAAAAGCATCTACTCCAAATATAGTCGCGCTGTATAGCTTAGATAACAAAAAAACACCTACTTTTACTATGTTCTTTACTAATTAAAAGGGCTATTATTACTATCAAGACAAAAGGCATTTTTAATATGCTTTATACCTTTTATAGTTTTATTATTAGAAATACTAATTATTATTACATCAAAACGGGAATTTATTTGCCAAAGACGATTTCTATTCAGATAATATAAGGCATTTTTAATTATTTTTTTCTGCTTAATTGAATTTACCGCTTCTTCTGCGTATCCAAATTTATTAGAAGACCTGGTTTTTACCTCAACAAAAATGATATTACCTCTATGCTCACTAATAATATCAATTTCACCTAAATAAGTACGATAATTTCTTTCTCTAATTCTGTATCCTTTTGCTTCTAAATATTTAGAAGCTGCCTCTTCACCTATTCTCCCTATATTGCTCATTTTTGAAAAATAAATCCTAATATATTTCTAATTTCTAATCACCTATTTTATCTATATCGTAATTACCCTGTTATAAGTTTTTCTATGTATTTCTATAGCTCCATATTTTTCCAATGCCTTAAAATGTTCTTGCGTACCATAACCTTTATTTTTTTTAAAACAATATTGTGGATATTTTTGGTTAATTTTAATCATTATATTATCTCTATAAACTTTGGCAATTATAGAAGCGGCAGCTATGGAAATACTTTTATCTTCTCCTTTGATTAATCGAATTTGGGAAATTTTTACATGAGGGATCTTAAAGCCATCTACTAATAAATATTCGGGAACATTTTTTAAATTTACAATAGCCCTCTTCATTGCTAAGAACGAAGCTTGATTAATATTTATCTTATCAATAATGTCTGCTTCTACAATTCCAATACCTACATCTATTGCCTTTTTTAAAATAATATAATATAATTCTGTTCTTTTTTTCGAAGTTAATTTTTTAGAGTCTTTTACATTGGGAATAAAAAATTGTCCTGGTAGAATTACGGAAGCAGCAACTACCGGTCCAGCCAATGATCCCCGACCCGCTTCATCTATGCCAGCAATTAATGAATACCCTTCGTTTCTAAGTTGCTCTTCATACTTACATAGATTAAAATATCTCACTCTTTCTGAAAATAATTTTTCTATCTTCTTTTGATATTTGTAAATAATTAATTCTGATTTTTTTAATATTCCTTTTTTAATTTGAAATGGCATTGCATTATCTTTTTTCTTTAACTGTGCTACGTTTCCCAACTCTTTCTCTTAGATAATATAATTTTGCTCTTCTTGTCTTTCCTTTTTTTAATACTACTATTTTTTTAATGTTTGGTGAATGAAGTTGAAATATTTTCTCTATCCCAACACCTTTAGATACCTTTCTTACTATAAAGGTTTCTTTGCTTCCACTATGTTTTTTAGCTATTACTATTCCCTTAAAAATCTGTACTCTTTTTCTGGTACCCTCAATAATTTTTTGATGTACTTCAACGGTATCACCAGGTGCAAATATATTTTTTCCTTCTTTTTTTTGTTCTTCCTCTAATTGCTTAATATAATCTATCATATAATATCATCCTTCCTAATTGTTTTTTAAAATAACTTTTCTTGTATAATTTATTGTACTATTCTTTTTCTTCCAAATTATTTTCTATTTTTTTCAGTAAACAAATCTCTGCTTTAGTTAATTTTTTATTTAAAAAAATTTCAGGTTTTCGAATTAAAGTTCTTAATAATGACTGTTTTTTTCTCCACATTTCAATTTTTTTATGATTTCCTGATAACAATATTTTAGGGACTTTTAAACCTTGAAACTCATCCGGCCTGGTATAATGAGGATAATCAAGATACTCGTTGTAAAATGAATCATTTATCATAGATTCTTCTTTACCTAAAACTCCGGGTATCATTCTGGAAATTACATCTACCATTAACATAGCTGGCAATTCTCCTCCACTAACTACAAAATTACCAATTGATATTTCTTCCGCATTTAAGAGTTTGGGGATACGTTCATCTATTCCCTCATATCGGCCACAAATAATTAATAATCGTTTTTCTTTAGATAATTCTTTAGCCATTTTTTGATCAAAAATCTTCCCTTGTGCTGAAGTAATTATAATTTTTAAAGGCAAGGAAATTTTACTATTTTTTTTTATTTTTTCTACGGCATCCCAAATTGGTTGAGCTTTTAAAACCATACCTGGACCACCACCATAAGAGTAATCATCTACAGTCTTATGTTTATCTAAGGTAAAATCTCTAAGGTCAATTAGTTTTATTTTAATTAATTTATTTTCTTGGGCTTTCTTTAATATGCTTTCGGAAAAAGGGCTCTTAAACATATTGGGGAAAATAGTTAATATATTAATTTCTAAACAATTATTTTTCATATTAATCCATCAACCACATTAATGGTAATTCGTTTTTTTACCAAATCGATATCTTTTATAACTTCTCGGATAGCTGGGATTAGTATTTCTTGTTTATTCTTATTTTTAACTACATATACATCATTGCTTCCAGTACTTATTATGTTGTCTACTTTGCCCAGCAATTCATTTTCATTAGTATATACTTCAAGTCCGACTATATCAAAGATAAAATAAGTATCTTTTGGCAATTTTATAGCATTACTTCTTTTAACCTCAAGAAAAGATCCAACAATCATTTTGGCCTTCTCAATATTATCTATATCTGCTATCTCTAAAATAACAGTATTTTTCTTAATTTCTAATTTATTTATCTTTAATTGCTTCTTATTTTTTCCCTTACTTATAAAAACATCGGTTAATTTTTTAAACCTATCAATCGAATCGGTAAGAGGAAT
>DAOWEX010000043.1:0-4504 GCA_030638265.1 Atribacterota bacterium | reverse complement strand
TTTTTGCCCAATCTTTAACTTTAGGCATAATATCATAATTAGTTAAATCTAAAGAAAGAGGGGTTATAGAAACTTTATGGTTATAAATTGCCTCAAAATCTGTATCAGGTTCTATCTTCCCTTCAGGTAAATCCCCTCCCAGCCAATAATGAGTAGTGCCTTGAGGATCATTTATCTTTTTTACTTCATCTTGATAGACTCGCTTTCCGTGTCGCGTTATTTCGATTCCTTTAATCTCATCGTAATTAATATTAGGAACATTAATATTTAATATTAAATTTTTGGGTAAATCATTTTTTACTAAATGAGATATTAAATTTTTGGTGAATAATGCCGCAGATTCAAATTTAAAATTATCATAAGCAGCAATTGAAACAGCCAAAGAAGGTATATTTCTCATCGCTCCTTCCATTGCTGCTGAAACTGTTCCCGAGTAAATAATATCATCGCCCAGATTTGGACCCCTGTTAATCCCAGATACAATCAGGTCAGGTTTATTGTCCTTCATAATTTCCAATAATCCAATAATAATACAATCTGTTGGTGTCCCATTTACCGAATATCCCCAGGAATCTCCATTAATTTTAACTTCTTTGATGCTTAGAGGTTTACGCAGAGTCATAGCATGACCAATAGTACTTCTTTCTTGATCTGGAGCAATCACTATAACCTCTGCTATATTATCTAATTGTCTCTTTAAAATTTGAATTCCTTCAGAATATATCCCATCATCATTAGTTAAAAATATCTTCATATCTTATTTACCCTTATTTCTCCTATTTAATATTTCATCAGCTACTATAATTCCTGAGGTAGAAGATTGAATAAGTCCGCGAGTTATCCCAGCACCATCACCAGCAGCAAATAAATTATCAACTTTTGTCTCTAAACATTCCGAAAGCTCTAACCTTGAAGAATAAAATTTAACTTCCACTCCGTATAAAAGAGTATTCTTTGAATAAAGCCCGGGAGCAATTTTATCCATAGCTTTTAACATTTCAAGAATATCAGCAAGAATTCTATAGGGTAAAACAAAACTGAGATCTCCAGGGGTAGCTTCTTTTAATGTAGGAATAACTATTGAACGATTAATCCTCTCTTGTGTAGACCTTCTACCTAATTCCAAATCTCCTAACCTTTGCAAAATAACTCCACCGCTTAAAATATTAGCCAAATGGGCAATATATTTGCCATAGGCTATTGGTTCCTTGAAAGGTTCGGTAAAAGCAGTGCTGACTAATAAGGCAAAGTTAGTATTATCAGTCCTATGTTCTTGATAACTATGTCCATTAACTGAGGTAATACCATTATTAAATTCGATAACGACTTCCCCATAAGGACACATACAAAAGGTACGGACTCTATCATCAAATAATTGTGTGTAATATACTAATTTTGATTCATATATAATATCAGTCAAGCGTTTCATAGTAATAGCAGGAACTTCAACTCTTACTCCCACATCTACAGGATTATTAGATATTTTTATATTCAGCTTATCTGCTTGCTTTTTAAGCCACTCAGACCCGGCTCTTCCTGGTGTAACTATAATAATCTCTCCTTTTATTACTTCGCCTTCTGTAGTCTCAATTCCTATAGCCTTTCCTTTATTAATTAATATTCTTTTAACCTCGGTACTGGTCTGAATGGTAATTTTATTTTTTAAATAATGGTACATTTTCTTTAATATTTCAGCACATTTTTCAGTACCTAAATGTCTAATTTTTGAAGGTATCAATTCTAAACTTGCTAATGAAGCTTCTCTTTTAATAATATCTATTTCTTCTTTGTTAATACCATAAATATTTTTATCTGCTCCAAATTCAAGGTAAATATCATCTGTATATTTAATTAAATTATTTACTTTATTTTTATCTATATAATTATCTAATTGTCCGCCAATTTCGGTTGATAAATTTAATTTACCATCACTAAAGGCTCCAGCGCCACCCCATCCAGACAATAGTGAACAAGGGGAACAATGAAAACAGCTTTCTTTTTTAGCTCTCATTGGACATTCTCTTTGGTCAATGTCTTTCCCTTTTTCTAATATCAGTACAGATATATTATTTTTCTTGGTTAACTCGAGAGCAGTAAAAATGCCTGCTGGTCCTGCACCAATAATAATAACATCATATTCTTTCTTTTCCATTTTTCCCAACCTTTAAAATATTTTTTCGCACGTATTAATTCTATAGTATTTTTAAAGATAAGACAACTAAAATATAATACCGGGAGAGTCTTAATGTTGACAGTTGTAGCAATTAAAATCTATTTCCTTTTGACTTTCTTTTTTTCTCTTCATACATTCTATTATCAGCTATCCGAATCAATTCATCCATAGATTGGGGATTATCAGGGTCATAACAAGAAATACCAATACTAAAACCTATCTTGTAGGATTTTTTAATAGTTTGGTTTAACTTAATTAAGTTTTTATTCAAACGTTCTTTAATTATAGATAGATCTTTTAGGGAACTATCCGGAAAGATTAGTAAAAACTCATCTCCTCCCATACGGCAGACAATATCGATCTCTCTTAAGGTAGATTTCAATAGTTTAGCTACTTCTTTTAAGACTTGATCACCTTCTCCATGACCAAAAATATCATTAATATTTTTAAAATCATCTATATCGGTATAAGCTAATAATATTTTGTACTTTTTTCTTCGGGCTAATTTAAGCTGTTGTCCCAAAAGGGCTAAGCCATGTCCTCTATTACAAGAACCGGTCAAAGTATCAAAGTGGGCTAATTCCTCCATTTCTTCTTCCAATTGTTTACGTTGTATAGCGGTGGCAATCTGTTCAGAGACAAATTCCATAAGCTTGATATCTTTTTCGGTATAAAGGTGAGGGTTGGTGTAACTTTGTACGGCCATTGCCCCAATGATTTTATCTTCTATCTTTAGGGGGACCCCTAACCAGAGTGATTTATTGGTTATAGTACCTAAGGGATTTAATTCTCCTTCATCTATCATCTTTTTTAACTTTTTATAGTTGACCAGTAAAGGTTGGCCTGTCTTTGCTACATAGACGGTAAGGGAATTGGTATCCTTAAAGTGTAAGATAGGGAAATTGTTATCCTTCTCATCTACATGATAGGGAAAGTAGATCTTATCTTCCTTTTCATCAACTAAGGCAATATAAAAATTAGTAGTATCGATTATAGTGCCCAGCTCTCTATGGATTAAGGGATAAAGTTTATCAAGAGATATCCGAGAGTTAGCAGCTTTAGAGATATTATATAATACCAAATTTAATTTTTCGCTCTGCTTTCTTTCAGTGATATCTTTATACAAAGCGATAGTTCCTTTTGGCTGACCGCCAATTATAACCGGAGAGGCAGATATAATTACAGGAATTAAAGTTCCATCCTTCTTCTTTCTAATGGTCTCATAATCAGTAAAACCTTTTAATGCTAATGCCTTCTTAGTTAATCTCTCACCTTCACCTATCTTATTTTTGGGATAAATCATCCCCTCATCGATATTTCTACCTTTTATCTCTTTTAAAGTATAACCAAAAAGCTCGGTAAAGTGAGGATTTATATTTATGATATAACCGTCTTCATCATGATATAGGGCAGCTTCCGGAGAGCTGTTAAAGAGACTGGTAAACATCTTTCTGGTTTTCTTGAGTTTTTTCTCGTTTTTCTTGCGCTTAGTGATATCACGAATATAAACAATGAGTCTGGGCTTTCCTCCGATATTGACAATTTTGGTGGCAATTTCTGTGGGAAAAATTGTGCCATCTTTCTTTTTGTTTATGCGGGGTACAAAAATACCATGAGTGGTTTCCTTGTCAGTAATTACTTTAGGTAATTTCTTTGCAAAATCTTCGGGAACTAAATCGGCTATGGTTAAGCCAATCATTTCTTCTTTACTGTAACCATAAATCTTTGCTCCAGCAGTATTAGATTCAACTACCTGACCTTCTACTGTCTCTAAAAGAATACCATTAGTATCCATTTCTACGAGAATTCGAAATTTTTCCTCATTCTCACGCAACGCCTTTTCTATCTGCTGATGTTTAATTTCTGATTTCTCCAATTCAATAATTTGCTGACGTAGTTCCGCCAATTCAATTAAGAGCTGGTCTTTGGTTATATTTTTATCTTTCATCAATACTCTTCTCCAAAATATTGAGAATATGTTCTATTAATAATTTATGGGGTCAAATCTTTATCATTGACAATTTAATATATTTTAAACCATTACATATATTTATTCTACAAAATTTCTAAAAATCCTTTTTTAAAATAATAAAATAATTTCTGGTTATACAAAATAACTCGTTTTATATTGAATCAAAGAAACATTCCATGTCTTACACGCTTAATCAATTTCTTCGCTTTCACAATCAATCAGCCATAATAAATGTACACCCTTTGGATTTAGTTTACTCCTTATTACAAATCCTTTTGGTAACTGAAAGGTATAAAGGGCGATTAAAATTTTATACTTTGTATCAATGGTTTTCCATAGGTATTTGATAGGAATGACTT
>DAOWEX010000038.1:0-13566 GCA_030638265.1 Atribacterota bacterium | reverse complement strand
AGATTTGATTTAATTTGACACTAACTATTTCACCTTTTTTACCGATAAAATCAGGAATTATCACTTTAATGTAATTATCTGTGATACCGCGGGAATAGATTCTTCCTTCTTTGTCTTTTATCTCGTCCTCGACCAAAATTTCAGCAATCGAATTGAGGAATTTTTTTTGAAAATTACAAGATAACTCCTTAGATAAATTTAATAATTTATTCCTTCTATCTTTTTTTATTTTTTGATCTACTTTATCGGGAAATGAAGTTGCTAAACACTTTTCACGATCAGAGTAAGGAAAGATATGTATTTTTGCAAATCCTATTTTTTTAACAAAATTATATGTATTATTAAAGCTTTGAACATCTTCGCGGGGGAAACCAACCATAATATCGGTAGTTATTGCAATATCAGGAATTTTTCTCATTATTTGAGAAATTTTATTTTTAAATACTGAGGTAGTGTAGGGACGATTCATAAGTTTAAGAATTTTATCATCACCGCTTTGTAAGGGGATGTGTAAATGATGACATAATTTGGGACATTTTATAAAAACATCCATTAATTCATCGTTAATGTCATCTAATTCTATCGAGCTTAAACGAATTCTTTTTATTTCTTCAAAATTACTGATAAGAGAAATTAATTTTGACAAACTTACCTTTTTATCAAACATATCTTTGCCATATGTTCCTAAATTAATTCCTAAAAGGACTACTTCCTTAACCCCTCTACTATTCAGATTAGATATTTCTTTTAATATATCCTCAATTAATCTACTTCGAGCTGGGCCTCTCGCATATGGGACTTTACAATAGGAGCAGAATTTATTACAGCCATCTTGTATTTTAACCCAGGCTCGGGTATGTAAACTTATTTCACCTTTAAAAATATTATCGAATTTTCTTAAGTATTTTACGGGTTTTACTTTAATAATGGTGTGATTGATATTCAATTTATCTATTTGTTGTAAAATAATATTTTTTTCCCTATTGCCTGCTATTAAACTTATTCCTTCTATTTTTTTTAGATCTTGATAATTAGATTGGGCATAACAACCAGTTACAATTATTTTAGCATTTTGATTTTGACGAATAGCTTTTCTTACCATCTGTTTAGATTTCCTATCTGCCTCTTTGGTAACCGTACAAGTATTTATTATATAGATATCTGCTTTTTCTTTAAAATTAATTATTCGATAACCTGCAGTTTGAAATAAATTAAAGATAACTTCAGTCTCATATTGATTTACTTTACAACCAAGAGTTTTAAAAGCAACTTTTATTATAAAATAATCCTTTCTTATATCTTATTTAAAAAATATTATTTATTTTGACCAAAGGTATTTTTTATTTTATCAAAAATACCTTTTTCTCCTATGGTATTCAGTTCCTCCCCGCTTAATTTTGCAAATTCTAATAATAATTTTTTTTGCTCATTACTCATTCTTTTGGGAGTTTCTACTATAATTTTAACATATTCATTCCCTCGTTGATTAGTGCCAATTTTATATATTCCTCTCCCTTTAAGCCTAAATATAGTATTTGACTGTGTTCCGGCAGGTATTTTTATCTTTGCTTTCTCTTTTAAGGTGGGGACGGTAATTTCACCACCCAAAGCTGCTTTTACAAAACTTATCGAATGATCACTTATAATATCTATATCTTCACGCTTAAATATTTTGTGAGGTCTCACATATATTACAATAAAAAGGTCACCAGAAGAACCCCCTCTTTCTCCAGGTTCACCCATTCCAGCCATTCTTAATCGATACCCAGTGTCTACACCGGCAGGTATTTTTACTTTTACTATTCTATTTTTTTTGACTTTTCCAGTACCTTTACAATTAGTACAAATATTTGTAATTATTTTCCCTTCTCCGCCACATCTGGGACAGGTTTGAATATTTACAAATTGGCCGAATAGAGTGCTTTGAGTATTTCTTATTTCTCCAGTACCATTGCAATCTGGACAAGTTTGGGGTGAGCTTCCGGGTTCAGCTCTACTACCCTTACATCTGGGACAGGTTTCCCAATGAGGAACTTCAATTTTCGTTTCTTTACCAAAGGCGGCATCTTCAAAGTTTATCTCCAAATTATATCTTAAATTAGCTCCCCTCTGAGGACGCACTCTATCTTCGCGCCTTCTTGTTCTGGTTCCAAAAAAAGAATCAAAGATATCACTAAAATCACCAAAGTCAGAAAAACCTCTTCCCTGAAAATCACGAAAATCAAATCCACCAAATCCCTCTGCAGAACCAAACTGATCGTATCGCGCTCTCTTTTCTTTATCACTAAGAACTTGATAAGCTTCATTAATTTCTTTAAATTTTTTTTCAGCATTGCTATCGGAAGAATTTCTATCCGGATGATATTTAAGGGCAAGTTTTCTATAAGCTTTTTTTATGTCCTCAGTGGTAGCATTTTTATTTAGACCTAAAATCTCATAATAATCTCTTTTTGGCAATTAACAATTTCCTCTCTAAATGTTAGTTTAAATTAGTCGATAGTGAATCAAACCCCTACCTTTGAATCCTAATTTTCTTTACGCGATACTCGATACGCAATACGCGATACGAATTACTATTCACCAACGACTAGTTTAATCTTTTTTGTCTTCGTCTTTTTTGTCTTCATCTTTTTTGTCTTCGTCTTTTTCGACTTCGTAATCAGCATCAACTACTTTTTCTTTTCCCTTTTCATCTTTTTTTTCAGCTTGACCATCTTTATCACTTTCCTTATTTGCTTCTTGTTGTTGTGTTTGAGCTGTTGCTTTTTTATAAATTTCTTCAGCAAGCTTATGTGAGGAAGCAGTCAATTTTTCGACACCGGATTTAATTTTCTCTACATCATCTTCTTCTAAGGCTTTCCTGAGGTCTTTAATATCTTCATTTATCCTATTTTTTTCGTCCTCACTAACCTTGTCTTCTGAATCTTTCATAGTTTTTTCTACTGAATAAATCAAGGTATCTGCCTGGTTTCGAAGCTCTATCTTTTCTTTTATTTTTTTATCTCCTTCAGCATATTGCTCTGCTTCTTTTACCTTTTTCTGAATTTCTTCTTCGGTTAATCCGGTAGAAGCTGTAATAGTTATCTTTTGTTCTCTGCTAGTTCCTAAGTCTTTGGCTTTAACATTTAAAATACCACTGGCATCAATATCAAAGCTTACTTCAATTTGAGGAATTCCTCGTGGTGCAGGAGGAATACCCACTAATTGAAATCTACCTAAACTGGTATTATCTTTAGCCATAGGCCTTTCACCTTGTAATACATTTATATCAACTGCTGTCTGACTATCTGCCGCAGTTGAAAATATTTGGCTTTTGGAAGCGGGTATAGTAGTATTTCTTTCGATAAGTCTAGTTGCTACTCCACCTAAGGTTTCTATACCTAAAGATAAAGGTGTGACGTCAAGTAGTAAAACATCCTTTACTTCACCTTTTAATATACCAGCTTGTATTGCTGCTCCAACTGCCACCACTTCATCAGGATTAACCCCTTTATTTGCTTCTTTTCCAAAAATATTCTTAACGGTTTCTTGCACTTTAGGCATCCGAGTTTGGCCACCAACTAATATCACTTCATCAATATCTTCCGGTTTTAGTTTTGCATCTTCGAGCGCTTTATAACAGGGTTTAACAGTACTTTCAATAAGTTCAGCTGTAAGCTGTTCTAATTTTGCCCTGGTTAGAGTGATATTTAGATGTTTTGGTCCACTGGCATCAGCAGTGATAAAAGGTAAATTAATTTCGGTCTCTAACGCAGAAGATAACTCACATTTTGCTTTTTCTGCAGCTTCTTTTAACCTTTGTAATGCCATTTGATCATTTTTCAAATCTATTCCATTTTCTTTTTTAAAATTATCCACTAACCAATCTATTACCCTTTGGTCGAAATCATCTCCACCCAAGAAAGTATTGCCATTAGTTGATTTTACTTCGTAAACACCTTCTTTGCCAATCTCTAAAATGGAAATATCAAAGGTACCTCCCCCAAGATCAAAAACAGCAACTTTTTCATCTTTCTTCTTATCTAATCCGTAAGCTAAGGCGGCAGCAGTAGGTTCATTAATAATTCTTAAGACATTTAAACCAGCAATTTTTCCACCATTTTTCGTTGCCTCCCTTTGGTTATCATTAAAGTATGCCGGTACGGTAATAACTGCATCGGTTATTTTTTCTCCCAGATGATTTTCAGCAGATTTTCTTAATTTTTGTAATACCATTGCGGACATTTCCTGCGGGCTATATGCTTTACCTTTTGCTTCAATTTTAATATCTGTGTGTTCCCCAGGAATTATCTTAAAAGGTAAGAATTTTTTTGCTTTTTTTATTTCTTCATCATTATATCTTCTACCAATAAGTCTTTTAACTGAAAAAATTGTGTTTTCCGGATTAGTAATTGCCTGTCTTTTAGCCAGTAAACCTACCAATCTATCTCCTTTTTTAGTAAATGCTATTATTGAAGGTGTAGTCCTTCCACCTTCTTCATTCACAATAACTACCGGCTTCCCGGCTTCCATTACCGCTACAACCGAATTAGTTGTTCCTAAATCTATTCCAATTATTTTTCCCATTATAAATTTCCTCCTTAAATATATTACATTTATTCAAATTAATTATTTTAATCTATATTTTTTTCTCTTAATAGGAACTGCGACCTTTACCATTGCTGGTCTTAGTATTTTTGATTTTATATAATAACCCTTGCGAAGCTCTTCTGTTACTGTATCTTCAGGATATTGATTTGTTTCAACTGTCATTATTGCTTCATGTTTATAAGGATCAAATCTATAGCCTATTGTTTTTATATGCCTAACTCCTTCCTTATCCAGGGTATTGTAAAATTCTTTCAATATGTTATTAATTCCATGTTTTATTGCTTCCATATTATTTTCATTTTTGGTGGAATCTAAAGCTCTTTCTAAATTATCTACTATAGATAATAAGTTATTCAATAATCCTTCTTTGGCAAATTCTATAAATTCTATCTTCTTTTTTTCTTCACGTTTTTTGTAATTCTCAAAATCAGCTTGCAATCTTTTCAAGTGCTCTAAATATTCTTTAGATAAATTCTCTTTTTCCTGATTAATTTTTTCAGCTTTTAATAATTTATTCTGTAACTTTTTAATTATTTCTTTTTTTTCCTTTAATTTTTTAGTTAATATTTCCTTATATTGTAAATTCTGATCACTTTTTTTATCAGCCATTAGTAGTCCTCCAAATAAACTCTTCTACATACAGGTATATTTTTAAAATTCAGATAATATATCACTTAATTTATCCGAAATATACTCTACAATCGAAATCATTCGCGGATAATCCATTCGAGTCGGTCCTAAAATACCTATCGCTCCAGCTGGTTTACCCTTGATAGTATATTTTCTTGCCACTAAACTGCAATTTTGTATCTCTTTTTGTTTATTTTCTCTGCCTATTATTATTTTTGTTTGTTTAAAACCTAAATATTTTCTAATTGTATTAGCTAAAGCATTTTCTTCTTCAATGAAAGATAAGATATAATTTAATTTATTTGTTTCTTTAAATTCAGGTTGTGTAATTATATTGATTCGTCCATCTAAATATACTTTGTCACTGAAATCTCTAAGATTAAAACATTCCTCTATAAAATTATGGATATAGTTGAAACTTTCTTGAAATGAAAGGATTTTGTCAAGTTCGTCTCTTAATATATTATTCAAATTTATAAGATCTATATCTTTTTCGATTAATTTGCTATTTATGAAATTTGACAGATAATTTAAAGTGTTTTTAGTAATTTCCCCGGATATGTTTATTAGTTTTTGACAAACTAAGCCTGTATTGGTAATTATTACTACTAAAATACGGTTATTTCCTACTGATATAAATTGAATATGCTTAATTGAATTATTTAAAATATGTGGCCCTAATACAACTCCTATATTATTAGTTAACTTTGATAGTAATTGAGAAGTTGTTCTCATCGTTTCTTCAAACTCTTTACTTTTTTGATAAATTTGAATAATTCGTTTCTTTTCATTTTCTTTTAGATGACTCTTTTTCATCAAATTATCCACATAAAGCCTATAGCCTTTATCAGTAGGGATTCTTCCTGATGAGGTGTGAGGTTGCCACAAATAATCATGTTTTTCCAACAAATTCATCTCATGACGTATGGTAGCAGTGCTTAAATTTAATTTATATTTTTTAGCAATTATACTTGAGCTAACCGGTTCAGCAGTTGTAATATATCTATGTAGCACTGCTGTTAATATTGTTTTCATTCTTTCATTTAATTCCATTTTTTCACCCCATTTAGCACTCTCACCTTGAGAGTGCTAAATACCCTAAATAAGATATCACCATATAATTAATTTGTCAAGAAATTTAAAAACATTTCTTCGAGCATTTTACATATTTTTCAATCAACAAATTCCCTAAAAACATTATTGGCAAGAAACAAACCCTTCTTTGTTAATTGTATTTTTAAATTATTTTTTCTTAATAATCCTAAACCAACTAATTTATCAACTTGTTGATTAAATATTTCATCCATTTTTACTTTAAATCTGTTATAAAATTTTTGATATACTACTCCATCTTTAGTTCTTAAGTTTAAAATCACCGTTTCTGCCATTCTTTTTCGTAAAGACAACCTTTCTCCCTTATCTACTGGCAATTTACCATTCTCAACCTCTTTAATGTATCTGGATGGATCTTTGAAATTCATATATCGATATCTATTTATAAAAGAACAAGCGCCTGCTCCTATTCCTAAATACGGTTGATTATACCAGTAGATTTGGTTGTGAATCGATCGCTTAGAAGGACGGGCAAAATTTGATATCTCATAATGCTCAAAACCGTTTTTTTCTAAAAAATTAATTGCCCAGCTGTACATATCATATTCTTCATCTTCTGTAGGAAGGTTTAATTTACCTTCTTTAAAACTCTCAAAAAATATTGTTCCTTTTTCAATGGTTAAATTATATAAAGATAAGTGATCCGGTTTTAAGGAAATGGCCTTTTTCATAGTATTTTGAAAATCGATTAAGGTTTGGTCAGGCAATGCGAACATAATATCTATATTAATATTATTAAATCCTGATTCCCGGGCTTTATAATAAGAATCAATAATATCCTGGGCAGTATGAATTCTACCTAATTTTTTTAATAGAGAATCATTAAAACTCTGGGCCCCCAAACTTAATCTATTTATCCCAGCTTCATTTAATCTCTTTGTTTTCTTTTTATCCAATGTTCCCGGATTTGCTTCTATGGTTATCTCAGCATTCTTATCTATTTTGAAACTATTCTTACAAAAATTTAAAATATTGTAAATTGAATCACCTGACAAAATAGAGGGGGTACCACCACCTAAATATATAGTCTTTATGGTGATATTTTTTAATTTTTGAGAATATATTGCAATTTCGCTATATAAAGCTGAAATGTAAGACGAAAGCTGGTAATTGTCTCTTAAAGGATAAGAATTAAAATCACAGTAATAACATTTTGATTTACAAAAAGGTAAATGTAAATACAAACCCAAATCCATTTATCATCACCTATTCAATTTTTAATATTCCTAAAAATGCTTCTTGAGGAATTTCTACCTTTCCCAATCTTTTCATCCTTTTTTTCCCGGCTTTTTGTTTTTCCAAAAGCTTTCTTTTGCGAGTAATGTCTCCTCCATAGCATTTAGCTATTACATCCTTTTTTAAAGCTTTTATAGTTTCTCGAGCAATAATCTTTCGTTCAATTGCGGCTTGAATTGGTACCTGGTATAATTGACGAGGAATAATTTCCTTTAATTTTTCCACTATCTTTCTTGCTCGGTAATAGGCTTTATCTTTATGAACAATAAAAGATAATGCATCTACTATTTCATGATTAGCTAATATGTCTACCTTAATCAAATCAGATTGTTTATAACTTATGAATTCATAATCTAACGATGCATATCCGCTACTTCTGGATTTTAATTTGTCATAAAAATCTAAAATAATTTCATTTAAAGGGAGATCGTAATCTAATATTGCTCTTTTTTCATCTATGTATTCCATATTTTTAAAAGTTCCCCTTCTATCTTGCACTAAATCCATAATCCCACCTATATATTGGCTGGGAGTAATAATATTTACTTTTACATATGGTTCTTCAATCTTCTCTATTTCAATCTTTGAAGGGAAAGAGGCGGGATTGCTTATTTTAATGGTTTTTCCGTCCTTTTTGGTAATCTGATACATTACGCTGGGAGTTGTTGCAATTAAATTGAGATCATATTCTCTTTCCAATCTTTCTTGAATAATTTCCATATGTAGTAATCCTAAAAACCCACATCTAAAACCGAAACCCAATGCTTGTGACGTCTCGGGTTCACTAAATAAAGAGGAATCATTCAATTTTAATTTTTCTAAAGCGGCTTTAAGGTTTTCATACTCTTTATTATCAATAGGATAAATACTACAAAAAACCAAAGGGGTAACCTTTTTATATCCGGAAAGGCTTTTTCGAGCAGGATTTGAAGCATCAGTAATAGTATCTCCTACTTGAGTATCTTTAATGTTTTTAAATCCTGCTTTTATATATCCAACTTCACCAGCAATAAGCTTTTTTGTTGGCTCCATATTAGGTCGAAAAACCCCTACTTCTGCAACTTCATACTTCCTTTCATTAGACATAGTTTGGATAATTATTCCTGGTTTTATAATTCCATCTACAACTTTAACATACACAATTGTTCCCTGGTAAGGATTGTAAATTGAATCAAATATAAGTGCCCTTAAAGGTAAGTTTAATTCTCCTGATGGCGGAGGTATTTTATTTACAATAGCCTCAAGAATATCGGAAGTCCCAATTCCTTCCTTGGCACTTGCTAAAATTACTTCTTCTTCTTTTAGTTCGGGAATATTTTTCAGTTCTTGATTAACTTTTTCAGTATCAGCGGTGGCAAGATCTATCTTATTAATTATGATTATTATTTTTAAATTATTTTTAACAGCCAGGTGAATATTGGCTAAGGTTTGTGCTTGTACCCCCTGGGATGCATCGACAATAAGTAAAGCTCCTTCACAAGCAGCTAAACTACGAGATACTTCGTAAGAAAAATCGACATGTCCGGGAGTATCAATTAAATTCAAAACATATTCATTTCCATCTTTAGCTCGATAATGTAATCTTACCGCTTTTGATTTAATAGTAATGCCCTTTTCTCTTTCTAAATCCATATCATCTAATATCTGTTCTTTTCTCTCTCTTTCTGAAATTGTTCCAGTATATTCCAACAGTCTATCGGCTATAGTTGATTTTCCATGATCAATATGAGCAATTATGGAAAAGTTCCTAATATTTTTAGTATTACTATGAAAATCTTTTAACATCTTTTAACTTTTTCCTCTTAAGATTATTTTTAAATTTTGTTTTAAACTCCTAATTTCTTGGATACCTAATAAATAACTGCTGATAAAATATATTATACCACCACATAAAATAGGGATGGCAACTTGTATAATCTGGTTAATTTTATTTGATAATTCTAATATATTTTCCAGATAATTACTAATTAAAATGCAACTCATACCCATAATTAATGAGGCTATAACAATTTTCAATAGAAATAATATTTGAGCCCTTGATATAACATTTCCTATTTTATTCTGTAGAAATATTAGCAAAATAATCATATTTATTATAGCTGCTAAAGAAGTGGCTAAGGCTAACCCTGAATGAGCTAAATACCTAACTAAGATTAAATCCAGGGTGATATTTAAAAATACAATATATATTCCAATTTTTACTGGAGTTTTAGTGTCTTTTAAAGCATAAAATGCCATAGTAATTAACCGAATGCTGGCATAGGCAAACAGTCCTATAGAATAATATAATAGTGCATTAGCAGTCATTGTAGTGGCTATCCCACTAAATATACCATGCTCATAGATTAAACGAATTAAAGGCCCTTTTAATACCATTAAACCAACAGCAGAAGGGACAGTAATAAATATTAACATTCTCAGGCCAAATAATAATGATTTTTTTAACTCTGCAATATTATTTTTGGCTGCATATTTTGAAAGCGTGGGGAAAATAGCAATAGAAATAGCTATTCCAAAAGCACCTAAGGGAAATTGAACTAATCTATTAGCATAATACAAAGCAGATATACTCCCGTCAATTAAAGTAGACGCTATTGCCCTATCTACCACTACATTAATCTGCGTAATAGCTAAACCTAACATTACCGGCAGTAATAACTTGAATATTTTTTTTACTCCAGCATCATTTAAATCTATAACAAATTTATATTTTATTTTATTTTTTATCAATACCGGAACTTGTATTAATGCTTGACCAATTCCTCCCAAAATCACCCCAAAGGCTAAACTAAAAATTCCAAACTTAAAACTCAAGGTAAAGGCAAAAATTATAATAAAAATATTTAACATAGCAGGTGCCAAAGCAGGCACTAAAAAATGATTATAAGAATTTAATATTCCCATAAATAAAGCAGCAACTGCTACAAAACCTATATAAGGAAACATTGTCCTGGTTAAATTTACCGCCAATTCATATTTATATATATCACTTTTAAAACCAATTGCGATTACATTAATTAATAGAGGTGCTGCCCAGATACCTAAAACTACTACTATTATTAAAATTAGAATCAATATGTTTAATATATTGTTGGCAAAATATTCAGCTTTCTTTCTATCGTGATTAGTCAAATATTCAGTAAAAATAGGTATAAACGCAGTATTTAACGCACCTTCCCCTAAAAAACTTCTTAGCAAATTAGGGATCATAAATGCAATAAAAAAGGCATCAGTTTCGATACCCGCTCCAAATTTATTAGAAATTACTATTTCTCTACCTAATCCTAATATTCTACAAAATATGGTTGCTGCAATAACTATTCCAGCATATTTAGCAATTTTATATTTTGTTTCCATTAATCTCCTTGATTTTAAAATAAAATAATGTTAAAATTTACCAAGTAAATTAATAATATCGAAAGGAAATAACTATGCCAAGATTAAAATCTGCAATAAAAAGAGTTAAAACCTCTGAAAAAAGTCATTTAAGAAATATTTCTTTTAAATCAAAAATAAAGACCAATATTAAAAAATACGATGTTGCCTTATTAGAAAAAAATGAAAATGAGGCCATCAAATATTTTAAGGATTCTGTTTCAATTTTAGATAAAGCTGTAAATAAAGGTATTCTACCAAAAGGTACCGCTTCTCGTAAAAAATCGAGATTAGCTAAAAAATTAAATGTTTTGATAAAACCTATACAGCCGCCTGAAATTCAAAAAACAATAAAAATTGAGAAAAAACCAAAAGTTAAAAAAACAGTAAAAGCTGTAAAGAAAACAGAAACTAAGAAAATTTTAAAAACTACCAAAAAACCTAAAACTAAAAAAACAGCAATCTCTAAGAAAAAACCAGTAATTAAAAAGGCAACAAAATCTACGAAAAAAACAGTAGATAAAAAAACTACAAAACCAGCAAAGAAAACAGAAACTAAAAAAAAGTGAATGATCTTTTAATCTAAGGGTCGAATTTACTCGACCCGAAATTTTAGGACAGGCGAGACGCCTGTCCTACCTATTTATGATTAATTGTTGTAGGGATCAGATTCATCTGATCCGTTCTTGTTGCGGGCTTGATAAATCAAGCCCCTACACATCACTCATCACATATTACTATTTTCTTCTGGCTTCTGACTCCCTCTTTCCTAACTCTACGCTCTACGCTACCCGCTATACGCTAATTTTCTGATTTATAATATTCATAACTAATTCTTCTAAAATAATTTGAGGATTTTTCTGGCTATCTTTCAGTTCTAAATCTGCGACATTTAGTAATTTATAAGATTGGCAAAGTTCTTTAACAGTATATTTTTTCGATTGTTTTATCATTTTTTCAATAATAAAATAAGGTAATTTTAATTCGTTCTTTATTTGATTAAAATCTGCGCCGTTTATAAGTAATAATTTTGTTTGCAGTATAAGTCTTATTTGCCGATAGATCATAGCAAATATGGATAAATAATGGAGATTGCTTTTGTTTAATTTAATTAAGCCATCTATCGCATTTTTCAACTCTTTTTTTCCTATAGAATCTAAAACATTGAATATATTAATAGATTCTGAACCACCTATAGCCATCATAATATCTTCTTTTTCTATTATATTTTTATCTTTCGTATAAATATCTATTTTTTCTATTTCGATAAAAAGACGTCTTACATCAGAACCAATCATAGATTGCAGGTAGAACGATGCTTCAGGAGTTATTTTTTTATCACTTTGTTGGAATTTAGATCTTATCCATATAGTTAATTTCGATTTATCCGGAATATTGAAATTAACTGCTATTCCTATTCTTTTTATTGCTTTACTTAATTCTTTATGTGGAGTCTTTTCTTTATATACTATTATTAGTGTTGAAAAATAATTTTTAAAATTATGGTTATTAAGATAATTTATTAATCTATCCATTTCTTCTTTAGAGATTTTTTCTGCTTCTTTTATTACTACTAACTTATATTCAGATATAAAGGGTAATGTTTCTACCTCATTTATTATTTCACCTATTAATGTCTTTTCACCATAAAATACTTTATAATTTAATTCTCTGTAGTTGGAATCGATCAATTTGTTTTTAAATTTATTTAGAATATTATCTTTTAAATAATTTTCATTTCCAAAAAATAGATAAACGGGAAAGATTTTTTCTTTCTTTACATGATCTAATATTCTTTCATAACTTAAATTATTTTCTTGTTTCATTTTTATCTTTTTACCTTAATGTTCTTACCCAATATTTTTTACCATCAGTCCTGATAATTATCGTACCATTTTCATCTGTACGGTATACTTTTATATTTTTATCTTCTAATCTTTCAATAATTTTCGGTGACGGGTGACCAAAGTTGTTTTTGCCAACGGAAATAACTGCTATAATCGGGTCAACCTCATTTAGAAATTCTAAACTGGACGAACTTGAACTTCCATGATGGGCAACTTTTAAGATATCACTCTTTAGATTGTTTTGCCAGACTAACATTCTTTTTTCTGCAATTTCTTCTATATCTCCAGTAAATAGAAATTTTGAGTTTTTATAAAATAATTTTACCACAATTGAAGCATTATTAAAATCAGATTCATTATATATATTTGAAGCATATATGGGATTAAGCAAAAGCATTTCCATATTTTTACTGAAAACAAAATTATCCCCGGCATTGGCCTGGTAATAGGGTATATTCTTCTCTTTTATAGTTGAAATAAACTCTCTATATTCTGAGATATCACAAATTAATCTACTATCTAAGACCATATCAACTTTAAATTCTCTTAATATAGGTAATAATCCTTCTAAATGGTCTAAATGAGGATGAGTTAAAATTAACAGATTAATCTTGTTTATCCCCTTTCTCCTTAAATAAGGTATAACAATTTTGCCTCCTACATCAAAATTGCTTCGAGGTGTCCCTCCTCCATCAATTAAGATATTATATTTTTTAGGAGCTTCAATTAAGATGCAATCCCCTTCTCCTACATTTATAAAGTTTACTTTAAGATT
>DAOWEX010000069.1:0-7278 GCA_030638265.1 Atribacterota bacterium | reverse complement strand
TTAGTAGGTATTGTCAAGGGTTATCTTTCTATTTTTAGATAAGAAAATCTAATATTTTCTTTCATTTTAATATTTCCTTAGGGCCATAATAATTATAGTATAATTGGAGGGGAAGTGCAAGGGGTAAATATCCCAATAAAGTTTACACTAATAATGATCGCTTAAAAAGTACTTATGTACTCTTATATCATCAGTTAATTCTGGGTGAAAAGATGATACCAGGATATTTTTCTGTCGGGCCATTATAATCTTACTATTAAACTTAGCTAAAATATTTACTTCGCTTCCCGCTTTTTTAATGTAAGGAGCTCTAATAAATACTGCCCTAAAAGGCTTTCCTGTAATGCCTTCTATTTTTAAATCAGCTTCAAAGCTATCCACCTGTCTTCCAAAGGCATTTCTTTCTACTACAATATCAATTAAATCAAAACTTATCTGTTCACTATCTTGTACCTCTTTTGCCAGTAAAATCATTCCTGCACAGGTCCCAAATATCGGCATCCCCTCTCGTCCTCGCCTGACAATAGCTTTGTCTAAACCATATATCATTGCCAGTTTTCCAATAGCAGTACTCTCGCCACCAGGGATTATCAATCTCTCTACTTTCTCTAAATCTTTTAGTGTTTTTACCTTAATCCCTTCAAAACCACATTTTTTTATTATATTTAGATGTTCTTCCACTGCCCCCTGTAAGGATAGTACTCCAACTCTCAAAACTAATCCCCAGCTCCTCCCTGGTCTTGTTATTTATTTTATTTAATCTTTATCTTACCAACCTCTATCTTGCATACGTTCAGCTGCTGCTATCTGGGAAATCTCTATTCCTTTCATCGCTCCCGCTAAACCTTCCGAAACTTGAGCAATAATCTCAGGGTTGTCATAATGAGTAGTAGCTTCTACAATAGCTTTAGCCCTTTTCTTGGGATCATCTGATTTAAATATCCCTGAACCTACAAATACTCCATCAGCCCCTAGTTGCATCATCAAAGCTGCATCAGCTGGAGTAGCTATGCCTCCAGCAGCAAAATTAACTACCGTCAATTTTCCTTTTTGGGCTACTTCTTGTAAAAGTTCAAAAGGTGCACCCAATTCTTTGGCCATGGTCATTAATTCTTCTTTGGGCATATTTTTCAATTTTCTCATTTCATCCATAACTCTCCGCATATGTCTTACTGCTTCTACAATATTACCTGTTCCGGGCTCACCTTTAGTCCTAATCATAGCCGCACCTTCCCCTATCCTGCGTAAGGCCTCGCCCAAATCTGTTGCTCCACAAACAAAGGGCACTTTAAAATTATGTTTATTTATATGATATTTCTCATCAGCAGGAGTCAATACTTCACTCTCATCAATATAATCCACCCCCAAAGCTTCTAATACCTGAGCTTCCACAAAATGCCCAATTCTTGCTTTGGCCATTACCGGTATAGTTACTGTATTCATTATTTCTTTAATTATCTTGGGGTCAGCCATTCTAGCTACACCACCAGCTGCACGGATATCAGCAGGAACCCTTTCTAAGGCCATAACTGCTACTGCTCCTGCTTCTTCAGCGATTTTTGCTTGTTCCGCACTTACTACATCCATTATTACTCCACCCTTTAACATCTCCGCTAAACCTTTTTTTAATCTATAAGTGCCTTTTTCTACCATATTTCTCCCTCCTCTATAAGTTTACCTTAGTTGGATTATCTATATTATAATAGATTATTTTATAAAAACAAATAATACTTTTCTCTTTTAATCTTATTTAGAAATTTTTAATAATTTAACTAGTAGGTATATATTTAAAAATACCGCAAATATATTAAATATCTGCGGTATTTTTGTTACTATATAAGTTATTTACATAATTAATTTATCAATTAGTAAATTACTTTTCACCACAGCGAATTAGAAGTTCCTCCCAATTCTTATCTATCTCTTCTTGGATCTCTTTAATTATATGCTCATTCTCTGGTCTAAAGAGATGACTGAATCTACCCTGTACTTTCATCCATTCTCGAATAGGTCTTCTTTCTTTTGGTTTATAATTTAATTTCCACTTACCATTCTCAACTTCATACAGGGGCCAGAAATTAGTCTGTACAGCCAGTTTAGCAATCTTTATCGTATCTTTCATATTATATCTCCAACCTCGATGACAAGGAGAAAGGACATTAAGAAATGCTGGCCCTTCAGTATAGAAAGCTTTGCGAGACTTTTCTACCAGGTCATTCCATCTCCAGATAGAAGCTTGAGCTACATAGGGAATATGGTGGGCAGCTATTACAGCAGTAAGGTCTTTGCGATATTGAGTCTTCCCGGGGATAACCTTTCCCGCCGGAGTAGTGGTAGTCCAGGCTCCGCGAGGGGTAGCACTGGATCTTTGTATTCCTGTATTCATATAAGCTTCATTATCATAACAGACATAAACAAAATTATGCCCTCTTTCTAAAGCGCCAGATAGTGACTGAATTCCTATATCATAGGTTCCTCCATCACCTCCAAAGGCGATAAACTTAACCTCTTTATCAATTTTGCCTTGTTTCTTTAAAGAACTGAACATAGCCTCTGCTCCACTTATAGTAGCGGCAACATTTTCAAAGGCATTATGAATAAATGGAACTCCCCAAGCAGTATAAGGATAGATAGTAGTAGCTACTTCTAAACAACCGGTAGAATTACCCACTACCACCGGGTCATCCAAAGCAGAAAGAATTTGTCTAACTGCAATAGAAGCACCACAACCAGCACAAAGTCGATGTCCTCCAGTTAACAGTTCTTTTTTCTTTGATAGTTCTTTTAAATTAGCCATTTAATAACACCCCCTTATTCCCTTACACCAAAGTATTTGACTCGTTCTTCGACCTTACCTGTCTTCACTATTTTTTCTAAATCAGCATAGATAGAGGCAATATCGGTCTGATTAATATCCCTTCCTCCTAAGCCGTAGATATAATTGACATTTTGAGGAATCTTTTCTGATTCCAGAAGGGCTGATCTAATTTCAGTAAATAATGGTCCACCAAAGGCACCAAAAGAATCAGAGCGATCTAAAATCGCTATTACCTTAATATGAGAAAGAGCCTGGGAAATCTCTTTGTAAGGGAATGGCCTAAATAATCTTAACTTTAATAAACCCACTTTTTCTCCTTTTGCCCTTAATTCATCTACTACTTGCTTGACTGTTCCAGCAGTTGAGGAAAGGACTACAATTGCTCTTTCAGCATCAGATAAATGATATTCTTCAAAAAGCCCATATTCTCTTCCAGATATCTGTTTAAATTCTTTGTCTATTTCTACTACTACTTTTTGGGCATTCTTTATTGCCTCTGCCTGTTGTCTTTTATGTTCGAAATAGTAATCATATAAATCTAAAGGACCATAAGTTACCGGATGATCTACATCTAATAAGGGATATCGAGGCTGATATTTTCCGATAAATTTAGTCACTTTATCATCCTCTAAAAATTCCACACATTCAATACCATGACTGGTAATAAACCCATCCTGCATCACCATTACTGGAAGCCGTACCCGCATATGCTCAGCAATTCTTACTGCCTGGATGGTATTATCATAGGCCTCTTGAGCATTTTCAGAAAAAATCTGAATCCAGCCTGAATCTCGAGCACCCATAGTATCACTATGGTCACAATGGATATTGATGGGAGCAGATAAGGCTCTATTTATCACCGGCATAACAATTGGTAATTTATTAGAAGCAGCAATGTACACTATCTCAAGCATTAAAGCTAAACCATTAGCAGCGGTAGCTGTCATCACCCTTCCTCCAGCAGCGGCTGCCCCAACACAGGCACTCATAGCACTATGTTCACTTTCTACGGTTATGAATTCAGTATCTACCAGACCATCAGCTACATATTCGGAAAATTTTTGTACCAAAGCAGTCTGAGGAGTGATAGGATAGGCAGCCATTACATCTGGATTTATCTGTTTTATGGCATAAGCTACGGCATCATTGCCAGTTATTGCAGTAATTTTATTATTCATTTTTTTCTCCTTTCTGCTTTACAAACTCTTTTTCATCTACCATTTTGATAGCTTTTACAGGACACTCTTCTGCACATATTCCACAACCTTTACAATGAAAATAATCAATTTCTTTTATCTTTCCATCAGAAACTATTATAGAAGAGTCTGGACAATAGATCCAACAGATCAAACAGTTAGTACACTTTTCGGTATCTCTTACCGGTCTAGTTGATCTCCAGGAACCTGTCTCATATTTAGCAGCATTTCCCGCCTCTACAATTAAACCTCCTTCAGGAATTTCCTTCCATCCTAATTTCTCAAGATTGCTCATTCTCCTTTCACCTCCTGATAAGCCCTCTTAATAGCATTGATGTTGCCTTCTACAATTTTGGAATTAAATTTCTTCTTAAATTTATCCTCGATATCAGCCAAGACTTTCTCTATGCTTAATAATCCCGTTACCTTTATTAGTGCCCCTATTAAGGGAGTATTGGGCAGAGGTCTTCCTATAGTCTCTTGAGCAATTTTACTGGCATTTACTGTATAGATCTTTCTACCTTTTAGATTCAATTTTTCTCTCATTTGGGCTGGTGACTCCTCGGTATTTATTATTAAAACACAATCTTCGGTTATCCCTTCAGTCACATCTACCACCCCTAATAGAGTAGGATCTAAGACCACTACTATATTGGGATTAGTAACATGACAATGGATTTTAACGGGGGTTTCGCTTATTCGAGTAAAAGATTGGATGGGTGCTCCCATCCTTTCAGGACCATATTCAGGAAAAGCCTGAATATATTTTTCTTCAGCAAGGGCAGAAGTAGCCAATAATTTGGAGGCTGTAACTGCCCCTTGCCCGCCTCTACCATGCCAACGCACTTCAATTAGTTTCTCCATATTTATTCCTCCTCTCAATCTTATAATTTTTTTATTTATTTAATTTCTTGTCGACCCATCAGGGCTTGAGTTAAAGTTACTTCATCGGCAAATTCTAAGCTTCCCCCTATAGGAACACCATAGGCAATACGAGTTACTTTAATTTTTAATGGTTCGATTAATTTAGCAAGATAAGTAGCAGTAACTTCTCCTTCGATATTGGGATTATTAGCCAATATCACTTCTTTTATCTTCTCAGCCTTTAGCCTTTTTAGTAAACTATCTATCTTTAAATTTCCCGGTTCAATCCCATCTAAAGGAGAAATTGCCCCTTCTAAAACATGATATAATCCCTTATATTCTCCGGTTCTCTCTATTGCAATTAAGTCTTTCACCCTTTCTACAACACAAATTATAGATTTGTTTCGATTAACACTTTGACAAATCTCACATACTTCCTGGTCAGTTATATTACCACAAATCGAACAATATTTAACTTTTTCTTTAGCTTCCATTATTGCTTTAGCTAGACTCGCTACACTTTCAGGAGGATTTTTTAATATATAAAAGGCTAACCTCTGGGCAGTTTTGGGTCCAATCCCTGGCATTTTAGAAAATTCCTCAATTAATCTTGCTAAAGGTTTAGTATACCTAAAAAACAATTTTTTTTCTCCTTTTAGAATAACCCGGGAATATTCATGCCCCCGGTTAATTTAGCCATCTCCTGGGCAGCTACCTCTTTTGATTGGCGTATTGACTCATTAACTGCTGCTAAAATCAGGTCTTCCAACATCTCCTTTTCATTTACATCTATTACATCTGGCTCAATCTTAATTTCTTTAATTTCTTGTTGGCCATTTACTACTATCTCTATCATTCCTCCTCCAGAAGAAACCTTAACTTCTTTCTGGGCTAACTCCGCTTTAACTTCTTCCATCTTCTTCTGCATAGCTTGCGCTTGTTTCATGAGAAATTTCATATCCATTATTATCTGTTTACCCCTTTCTTTAAATTCTATTATTCCTCAATAACTGTCCCCTTAAATAAATTTAGGGACTCTTTAAGTAATAAATTATCTTCGGAAATCTTATTTTTGTTTTTTTTAATATTATTTTTTTCTACTATTTCTTCTTCTTTATTTCCTTCAACAACAACTTTTCCATCATTTCCTGCTTTAACTTCCAAAGCAGAATCTTCCTTATTATTAATAATACATTCAATAATCAATGGTCTGCCTATCTCTTCTTTGATTAATTCCTTTAACAGGGATTTATTGCTTTTTTTCTCCAAACTTTCTTTATGAAATACATATTTCTTATTAAATCCAATTATCAGTCTATCATTTTCTATGGCAAGTAAATTATTAGCGATAATAAAAGAATAAACTGACATTTTAGTCTTCTTTATTTTACCCAAAATCTTAGGCCATATTTTTTCTAAATCTATACCGGTTGAATTTTTTGTAGAATGAACGGGAAGTTCTTTTTCTTTAACTTTATTCTGAACTGTTTTCTCAGGTAAGATTTTTTCTTTTTTTTCTACTTTTTTCTTGTCCAACTTTCTATCCAATTGTGCAGTATCTTTTTCTTCTTCAATCTCTTTTAAAGAATAATTCCCTCCAGTAGTAAACTTAATAACCAACATTTCTAATAAAATCCAGGGGTGATGGGTATATTTCATCTTCTTTTCTACTTCAGCAAGATGGTTAACAATGGTAAATAATTTTTCTACTTCAATTAAACTGGATTGTTTTAATACACGTTCCCTATCTTCGGTAAATATTCCTTTAAAATCCAATGATTCCTGAGTGCAAAATTTCACTAAAGATAAATTATGAACATACTCCATTAAATTTTTTACAAATTGAGAAGGATCTCCTCCTGAATCAGATATCTGATTAATTATCTCTATCCCCTTAGCCATATCATTTTTTATTATAATCTCTATAAAATCATAAAAAATATCTTCTTTAATTATTCCCAAAATATCTCTAACACTCTGTAAACTTATATCTTTACCACAATAAGCAATAACCTGGTCTAAGGTACTTTCTGCATCACGCATCGAACCAGTTGAACTCCGAGCTATAATATTTAAGGCCTTATCATCTATATTCAATTCTTCATCCTTGGAAATCATCTTTAATTTGGTTATAATATCCTGCAAAGGTATTCTTCTAAAATTAAACCACTGACACCTGGATAAAATGGTGTTGGGGATTTTGTGAGGAGCAGTAGTGGCAAAAACAAAAATTACATGTGAAGGTGGTTCTTCTAAAGTTTTTAACAAGGCATTAAAAGCCTCTGTAGTTAACATATGTACCTCATCAATAATATATACCTTATATTTACCTTCTGCAGGTGCAAACTTCACTTTATTTCTGAGATCTCTAATATCATCAATCCCTCGGTTAGAAGCCCC
>DAOWEX010000046.1:0-8216 GCA_030638265.1 Atribacterota bacterium | reverse complement strand
TTGTTTTAGCAACTAAGATCATAAAAATGCATATAATGCTCAATAATATTAATTTGCTCATATCTTTATAAACATCAGAATGAAAGTAGTTTAAATATAAAACTCCCAATAAAAGGCAAGTTGTAGTAATTAGCGTTATCCCAATTATGTTAGAATAATTAAATTTAGGATTTTGTAAACCTAAAGCGTTAAGTATAGCAATGTCTTCTGAAGTGACAACTTCCCCTTTTCTTATAATTATCTGCCCTTTTTGTATTATTCTTTTAATTTCCTTCACTGAGGAGATAGCTTCTTGACGCCTTTTTTCTGTATCTTCTTTATTTAAAAATAAACTTGGCTGAATCAGCACAATGCCAATCTCACTGGCAATCAAGGCATCATAATGATCAATTGAAATCTCACTAATCTCTCTAATTAATTGTTTTTTAGCATTTTCTAAATCATCTACTTTAACCCCTTGTTCCATAATCCTTCTTACAGAATTTTTAATATCCCTGTTTATTTTATCAAAAGATAAGTCATCAAGTCGAAAACAATTTATTATAACCTGTCCACTAATGTTCAATACTAAACTTTCATTTATTTCATTAGCCATTTCGTTTAATTCATCATCTGTTAATCTTTTATAGTTCTCCGTTATATTGGCATTAGTATCTTTAGATGGTTCATCTATTTTTTCTTTATATTCTTTTATCTTCAAAAAGAGACTATCTATTTCTTTTTCAACGTTTTCGATATTTGCCAGATTCAAATCATATACTTCTTTTATAGATTTTGCAGCTTTTTCTTTTAGATTTTGTGTCGCTTCTAAATCTATGAATTCAACTGTCTGTGGGGATAGAATATCCTTAGAACAAATTTGTCCTTCTTTTAAGAGAATTTTATCAGGGAAAAAATTAATAGATAAAACAAGGACTACAATAATTAATGTAACTAAAAAAATTATTATTTTTTGCAAGAACAATCTTTGCATCCATTTGTTCTTTTGAGTATTTTTATCTATTATTTTGCCTTTACTTTTCCATTTCTTCCATTTTTCATAGAGTTTCATAAATTAAATCACTCCATCTCCTGGTTTCGTAAGTCTTCCTTTTCATAAGCTCGTATAATCTCCTGAACCAATCTGTGCCTTACCACATCCTGGTCATTAAGGTATACAAATCCGATACTTTCTATATTTTTAAGTATTTTTGCAACTCTTATTAATCCAGAATGTTCTTTAAGTGGTAAATCTACCTGGGTAATGTCTCCGTTAATTATAACTTTAGAACCAAAACCAAAGCGAGTTAAAAACATTTTCATCTGACCTAAAGTAGTATTTTGAGCATCATCTAAGATTATAAAGGAATCATTCAAAGTCCTTCCTCTCATATAGGCTAAGGGAGCTATCTCTATTATTCCTCTATCCATATATTTCTGAAATTTTTCTGAAGGCATCATTTCATACATTGCATCATATAAGGGACGAAAATAAGGATCAATTTTCTCTAATAGATCTCCTGGCAAATATCCTAAACTTTCCCCGGCTTCTACTGCAGGCCTGACTAAAATTATCCTATTTACTTCTTTGTTCTTTAAAGCAGAAAGAGCAATAGCAACAGCTAAATATGTCTTTCCCGTGCCAGCAGGTCCAATAACAAAGACAATGTCATTCTTTCTGACTGTATCAATAAATTTCTTTTGGCCCAAGGTTTTAGGTCTAATCTCTTTCTCTTTTTTAAAAACATAAATCACATCATTATATAATAATTTCCAATCTATAGGCTGGTTATTTTTTAACATTTCGATGTGATATTTTACTTGGGATAGAGAGAGAGAATGTCCTTTTCTAATTATCGAAAGAAGTCCTTCAATAATTTTTGTAGATTTATTTACTTCGGTTTTTATTCCTGAAATTACTAACTTGCTATCATTTTGAGTTGATATTTTTACTGAAAAATATTGGTTGATAAGTTTAATATTTTCATCATATTTACCAAATAATTCCCTTAACTCACCTTTGCTATTAATAAATATATTTTTTTTAATTACATCTTTTACTTCTATAATATATCCCTGCTTTCGTAATAATAGAATAATTCGAGTTTTAAAACAAACTGTACTAAGTTTATCCTATACTTTATAATCGCCCAATCTTTTATATCTTCTAAACTTATAAGGCTTTAGTGCTCTGGGTAGAGCAATTATCTCTGATAATATTATTCCATTAATTAATATATTATCAGGTAAATATTCTCTTAATCCACCTTCCTGTTTAGAAATAACTTCTTCTTTATCCACTATCAACGGTTTATCGGGAAAAGTTTTTGTTTCTTTCTCTTCGTAAAATTCTCTAACCTCATCATCTATGATAATTTTCTCATTTTTTTCTACATTATTAGCATCTTTAATATTAATATTATTACTATATCCTGGCAAACTTATCTTATCCTGGTTTACAGAAGTGCTATTGATAGATTCTTCTTCCTGATTCAAAGTATGAGATTTTTTTGCTTGGTTTAGTAACCAGTTGAATAAGATTATTACAATATACAAAACAAATATAAATAAACCTATTGACATTATTTATTTTATCCTTCTTGAATAAATTTTTTTATTTTATTTACTTTCTTTCTTCTTAGATATTCCAGAAATACTATCTCGCATAGCAGTATCAGCCGCAATATTTTTCAAATTATAATAATCCATTACCCCTAATTTCCCTTTTCTTAAGGCTTCTGCCATAGCCTTCGGAACTTCAGCTTCAGCTTCTACTACTTTTGCCCTCATTTCCTGGACTCTGGCTTTCATTTCCTGCTCCTGAGCTACAGCTAATGCTCTTCTCTGTTCAGCCCTGGCTTGAGCAATCTTCTTATCAGCCTCTGCCTGATCAGTCTGAAGTATTGCGCCAATATTTTTACCTACATCGACATCAGCAATATCGATAGACAATATTTCAAAAGCTGTCCCTGCATCTAAACCTTTTTTTAAAACAGTTCGAGAGATATTATCTGGGTTTTCTAAAACATTTTTATGGGCATCTGCTGAACCGATTGTGGTAACAATTCCCTCTCCTACTCTGGCTATAATTGTCTCTTCGCCCGCTCCCCCGACCAGTCGTTCTATATTTGCTCTTACGGTTACTCTTGCTGTAGCCATAACTTGAATGCCATTTTTGGCTACAGCCGCTACTATCGGTGTTTTTATTACTTTCGGATTTACACTCATCTGCACTGCTTCTAAGACATTTCTACCAGCCAAATCAATAGCCGTCCCTTTTTCAAAAGCCAAAGGAATGCCAGCTCTCTCGGCAGCAATCAAGGCATCAATCACTCGGTCAACATTTCCCCCAGCTAAATAATGTGCTTCTAATTTATCAATGGAAATGGTCAGGCCAGCTTTAGTGGCCTTTATTAAGGCATTAACAATCTGATGAGGGGGTACTCTTCTAAGCCTCATACCTACTAAAGTAAAAATTCCAACCTTTACTCCTGCAGCTATTGCTGAAATCCATAATCCTACTGGTATAAATTGAAAGAAAATATAGATTATAAAAATAACTAAGATAATTGGTATCAACGGAATCAATAAATCAATCATATTTTACCTCCTTATTACTCTTTATTTTTAATTAAGACTTACCGATTCGGTAAATCGAACTACTTTTTTCAAATAGACAGGCGAGACGCCTGTCCTACATGAATTTATTATATCTTATAAGTATCATCGGCTGTTTCGACTACTATCTTATTGCCCTCTACACTTATTATTTTAATTTTGGTATTAGATTCAATATATTCTCCCCTGGTAATTACATTCAACTTCTTTCCATTTACCTCTACTATACCAGATGGACGCAAGGTAGTGATGGCGAACCCCCCCTTCCCTATTAACCGTTTTAAATCTTTTGTTCCCACTGTATATCCTAATTCTTTTTCTTGTTGAGTAAAAAGGATAAATTTTCTCCATGCTCGCGTAGAGGGGATAAGCCGAATTAATAAGAAAAACCCAGCAATAGATAAACCAAGGGCGATCAAAATAGAATAAGTTGCTTGGATGATATTTCCAAAAGTAATAAAAATACTTGCTATAATAGCAATAATTCCACCTATTCCAGCCAGACCAAATCCTGGAATTAAAAATAATTCTGCTAAAAGTAAGAAAAAGCCAATTAAAAAAAGAATAATTGATTCCAACCCAGCTAATCCAACAATTATATGTCCTCCAAAAAATAAAGACAGAGAAATTATTCCTATCGTCCCTGCAATCCCCCAGCCCAATGTCCAAAATTCAATTATAAGCCCTAAAAAACCTATGGATAACAATAATGAACTGACTACGGGGTTAGTAACAAACCGACTTACATTCTCTGCCCAATTAGGATAAATATGTACTATTTTAGCATCCCTTAAGTTTAAAAAATTTAAAACTTCCTCATTGTTTAAAACTATATTATCTGCGATATTTAATTTTATAGCTTGCTCAGCATTTAAAGTTAAAATTTTGTCTTTCTCTATCACATTTTCAATTTCTATATCCTTATCTACCATGGCGGCAGCTAAATTTTCTGGACGTCCTCTACTCTGAGCGGTAGAAGCAAATTCTGCTCTTAAGGCCGATATAGTCTTTTCGTCCGCAGGTCGTGGTTCGGCTGCACCAATACTGGCACTTTTATCCATTAGGATATATTTTGCAGATAAAGCAATTAGAGCCCCTGCAGACCAAGCTCTATTCTTAATATAAGCTACACTTGGTATATTCAAGTTAATTATTCTGTCTCTTATCTGGGTAGCAGCATCAACTCTTCCTCCAAATGTATCAATTTCTAAAATAACCGCTTTCGCCTTATTTAATATAGCTTCCTCTAAAGCTCGCTGCACATAGGAAGATAAGCCTAAGTCAATTGTTCCTTTAATATAGATTAAATATACTTCATCTGTTTCGTTTGCGTAAGTGTTTAGAATAATTAAACTAAAAATTGTAAATAGAGTTATAATTATAACAAATATCTTACGCCTTTTATTTAAATTCCATTTTAATATCAAATAATTTACACTCCAAAGTATCTATTTTTAATACTTTAGCTTTCTTAAATTAGTCGTTAGTGAATAGTGAATAGTCGTTAGTTTCAAACACAGTTATCAATTATCATTATACAGCTAAAAACTTGAAACGAAAAGCGTAAAAACGAAGAAAGACTCAAAATATCTTACCGAAGTAAGTCCGAGTCTTTCGTTCTTAACATTAATTTTTTGAATTGTCCAGTAAGTCCCGCACCATTTTATTAACTATTTTCCCATCTGCTTTTCCCTTTAATTGGGGCATAATCTCTCTCATGGCAGGACCAATGTCTTGGAGACCTTTAAATTCAAATTTTATAATAGTTTCTTTTACTATTTTCTCTACCTCTTCCTCAGATAATTGCTCAGGAAGATATTCTTTTACTATTTTAATCTCTTTTTTTGCCTTATCAGCAAGTTCTGCTCTTTGACCTTTGATGAAAATATCTAATGATTCTTCAAGCTTCTTTAAATTATTGCTTATTATAGCAACAATTTCATTTTCAGTGAGTTTTTCTCTTTTAGATATTTCAACATTTTTCATTGCCGCCCTAATCATTCGTAAAGTTGATAGTCTTAATTTATCTTTATTTTTTAGTGCTTTTTTCATATCATTAAAAATAATTTCTTCTAACGATAATTCTTTCGACATTTAATACCTACCTCTTTTTTTTTGTTTCCTTTGAGCAGCAAGCATTTTCTTTTTTCTCTTCACGCTCGGTTTTTCATAAAATTCATGACGTCGTATCTCAGAAATTATTCCACTTTTTTGACATTCTTTCTTAAACCTTCTAAGGGCGTGGTCAAGCTCTTCGTTCTCTTTTACTTTTATTTTAGCCACATTTACACCTCCCATCTAATCCATATTGAAGCTAAACAAAATGACAGCGTTATGGGTGAAATTATACTATTATCATTCTGTTTCGAATTATTAAATTTAATTATATCTTTAATCTATTTAAATTTCTTACATATTATATAATACCACTACTAATTTTTCAAGGAAAGCTTTTTAATAATTTGACAAAACATATCAAGAATATTATATTATAAAAGATTAAACAAATAATAAAGGAGATTTTAAATAAATTATGATACGAATAATAAGAAAAAAAATGAAAATCGTTTTAATCATAGTAGTAGCCTTTTTTGTAATATCTATTTTTTATGGTTTAGGCCAATACAGGTCTTCTCAACAAAGAAAATTATATATTGCAGAAGTAAATGGAACAGGAATTACTTTTGATCAATGGCAAAATGCTTTTTCGAATGCAATCTCTCGATATGATGATAAAACCATATCCAGTATGGATCAATCTTTAATTAACTCTTTTAAAAAAAATATCCTGGAACAAATAATTAATTATGAGTTAGTATTTCAACAAGCAGAAAAAGAAAAAGTAAAAATTTCCCAAGATGATATTAATTTAGAAATAGATAAGATTAAAGATAATTTCTCTTCCCCTGAAGAGTTCAACGAAGTTTTAAAAGCAAATAAATTAACCTTAACCCAACTCAAAGATGATATAAAAAGGCAATTAATGATACAATATATTTTAGAAGAAGCCAGGAATAAAATAAATATTACTGATGATGAATTATTGGAACATTATAATGAAAACCAGGAAAGTTTTTTCGAATCAGAAAAAATTTATGCACGGCATATATTGGTTGAAACTGAAGAAGAAGCAAAAAGTATTATCGGCCAACTCAAAGAAGGTATAATTGATTTTGCAGAATTAGCTAAAGAAAAATCGATATGTCCCTCTGCCGAAAATGGGGGAGACCTGGGATTTTTCGCAAAAGGTCAGATGGTTAAAGAATTTGAAGATGTTGCTTTCTCTTTAGAAGCGGGTGAAATTAGTGATATTGTAAAAACCGAATTTGGATATCATATTATAAAATGTGAGGAGAAAAAAGAGGCATATAATCCTACTTTTGAAGAAGTAAAAGACCAAATAAACAATACTCTGAGATATCAAAGAGAAAATGAAGAGACGTTAGCTTTACTCTCAAAATTAAAAGAAGAGGCTAATATTGTCATAAATTATGATTTTGAAAGCGAAAATGTATCTAATCAGTGAGCATATTCCACCTAAATAATATTATTTTTACAAACTTAATATGTTCGTCTATCCGTAGAGATAAAGGTAATCTTCTGCAGGTTTCAAAAGTCATAGCTGGAATACTAAGTTGATAATGGGCACTATAAGCAGCACTACCTTTAATTGGATCCACCAACACTTCGTACTTTTGGCTAATATTAATTATTCCTTCATTCATTTCTTCGACAATAGAAGAACTTAAGTTAAATAAATAATCATCATGGGAATCTATAACAATAGTCTGGCCATAATTTTTGGGATTCTTCTTATAAAACTCTATCGACTCGTGCAAGTCAATTAATAAGTCGATATCATAACTCTTCATTAAGCTAAACACTTCGTAAGCTAATTTTTCAACAGAATTACCCTGTGCGTTTCCAGGATAAACTCTATTAAGATTTATGTCTTTAGGGAAATTTCTTAATCCTTTATTGCAAGCTAAAATGTTAGTTCTCGGAATAATTATCAAAGTTCCCTTTTCAATATTTATATTATCTTCTAAATATTTAGTAGCTTCAATTCCGGCTATTTCATTTCCATGTATTCCAGCTAAAATCATGATAATTGGTCTTTTAATTGGAGTTTGTATTATATATGCAGGAGTTTCATAATCAGTTCCGACACAGATATATTCGACAGAAGTTCTCTGCAGTAAAGCAGTCTGGGAGAAACAAAAAAGTATTAATATTAATACTATAAATATTACTCTTAAAAATCTTTTCTTAGATAACAACTAAAATATTCTCCTACTTTAATTTCTATTCAAATAAATTTTGTCTTCTGAATTCTTCTTTTCTTACTATACGCTATCCGCTACACGCTCTACGCTAGTTTTCTTTAATTATCATCGGTACACTTTTGTAAGTATCATCCGCTAAAAATTCTATCCTCTCTGATCCATTTTTTCTAATAATTCGGTATGTTTTAATCTTATAACCAGGCACTCCCTCTTGCACCACTAATTCTTGATTAAGCTCTAAATCGGGGTCTTTCTTTCTAATTATCTGATAGTCAATTACTTTTTTATCTTTACTAATAATTTCCACTTCTGGTCTATCTTCATCGCTACCAA
>DAOWEX010000018.1:0-3348 GCA_030638265.1 Atribacterota bacterium | reverse complement strand
ATTGAGAAAAAACATGAAGTGATTGAGGATTCCCAGAAGAATTCATTAATCAGACAGATTGGTAATAAATTAGCCAAAGCTTCTGAGTTGCGAGGAATGAAATATCACTTTAAGATATTAAAAAAAGAAGGACCTAATGCCTTTTCCATTCCGGGAGGATATATTTATGTGACTTATGATCTTTTTGATTATACTCAATCAGATGAGGAACTTGCCGGAATTTTGGCTCATGAGATTGCCCATGTAATTCACAATCATGCCTTAAAACAGACCAGAGATAATACCAAATATACCCTGTTGACTATTTTGGCTGTTCTTTTAACTGGGGAACCAGATGTAGGCGTATTAGGAAAGCTTACCACTATAACCCTTCTTAACCGATATAGCCGAGAGTACGAAGAAGAAGCAGATTTAACTGCCATAGACCTCTTAATCAAGACAGGATATAATCCGGTAGGCTTTTTGACTTTTTTAGAAAGACTATATGCCCGGGAAATGTTTGGACCTTCAGTGGATTTGGGGATATTTCAAACTCACCCAGCAACTGAAAATCGGATTAATTACGTAAAAGATAAACTAAAAGAAAGAGGAATAGATATTGATAGACGGGCTACTACTGATTACCTTAAAGTAAATAAAAAATTTATATTTGAGGAATCTTTTTGTAACGGCACTATTTATATCGAGGATATTCCTATCTTGAATTTATCATTTCCGAAAAATCATGAAATTTACCTTAAAATGATAGAGGCTACTCAAAGCCTGGATAAATTTCTTGCCATCGATTTGGCCCCCTATGAAATAAATGTCTTAGTAAAGGGGACTACCTCTACACTCCTGATCCGTAATAATAAAATAATTTCTTTAGATGATTCAGAGACAGTCTTTATAAATAAATCTTCCAGAGAAGTATTAACAGAAACTCAAGGGAAAATCAAGCAGGCTCTCTGGGAATTTAAACTTCGGTTACCTTTTTAATAATCTTCAATCTGCACTGATTTTTTCTTATTATCCAAAAAACAAAAAAAGTGCCCCTCCTTATGAATAAAGAAAGGGCACTTTTTTATCTAAAATTACGATGTAAGTATTCAGTTCAAGTTTTATTAGAATTTAATAACTCCAATGCTGTTTAAGAAGACTATAAATATAGCTATAGGAACGATGTATTTGATAAGGAATTTATAACCACTTCCAAGGGTAATGCTCTTTGCTCCAATATTTGCTTCTTCGGTAGCCTTATCAGTTCCCCAGTACCAGCCAATAAATATACAGAGTAAGAAACCGCCTAAAGGCAGGAGTATATTAGAAGCTAAGAAGTCAAGAGAATCAAGAATATCTCTTCCACCGAGAATTTTTACATCAGACCATGCTCCTAAGCCAAGAGAAGAAGGTATTCCTAATAAGAATATAATTATTCCCATAATCCAAACTGCTTTTTTACGATTCCATTTTGCCTCATCTATAAAGTAAGCAGAGACAACCTCGAGTAAGGAAATTGCCGAGGTAAGTGCTGCAATGGTCAGTAAGAAGAAGAAAAGAATTCCGAAGAAGTGACCAATAGGTCCCATAGCAGCAAATACAGCTGGGACGGTGATAAAGGTTAATCCTGGTCCTGCACCGGGTTCTAAACCAAAAGCAAAAACTGCCGGGAATATTGCAAAACCAGCCAAGAAAGCGATTAGGGTATCTGCACCAGCTATGTAGTAAGAGTTTATTGGAATATCTTCTTTCTTCCTAAGATAACTACCATAAACTATCATACAACCCATCCCCAAACTTAAGGAGAAGAAGGCCTGACCTAAGGCAGCTAAAATTCCTTCTGCAGTTAATTTACTAAAATCTGGTTTAAGATAGAAAGATAAGCCTTTTGCTGCTCCGGGTAAGGTGACTGAACGAATAATTAATACAAGCAATAATAAAACCAAGATAGGCATTAAGATTTTTGAATATTTTTCTATACCCTTTTCAATTCCTGCCACCACTATCCATATACACATCAGCATAAATATGGCATGCCAGATTAGGGGAGCTACTGAGGAAGTAATAGAACCAACAAAAATATTAGCATGATCAGCACCTACAGCCATATAAGCACCTGATTTGAATAGGTAGGCTACTGCCCATCCAGCAATAACTGAGTAGTAAGAAAGAATGATAAATCCTGCTAATACTCCCATTGCTCCTACAATAAACCAGGGAGAACCCGGGGCTAAGACTTTAAAAGCCCCTACCGCATTTTTTTCAGACTTACGGCCAATTAATAATTCTGAATTCATTATAGGAATACCGATAAGAATTATTATAGCTAAATATACAAGAACAAAAGCTGCTCCACCGTAACGACCACAAATATAAGGAAATTTCCAAATATTTCCGAGTCCTACAGCTGAACCAGCGGCTGCAGCCACAAAACCGATTTGAGACTGCCAATTGCCTCTTTCTGTGCCATTCATTTAAATGACCTCCTTTTTTTGTTAATTTTCTTTTTGCATTTCTGTGATAATTTTTAATAAATCTATGAATTTAAAATATTTCCCAAGATTTCTAAAATTAGGTATTTTAATATTTTTTTCAGTAACATCACCACCTTTTTGTTAGATAGTCAGAATTTGCGAGCAAAACAGGACCTGGTTATTTAGATAAAAAAGATAATAATTTAGTAAAAATATATTAAAATTTAATATATTGTATATTATATTCGACAAATATTTAAAAAATCCTTCTTTTTTCGAAAATTATTTTATATTTTTTTAGGCATTTTACAAAATATACCAAATTATGTAATAAATTATAAAAAAAGCCTGAGGGATTGGTTCTAATTTATGGAACCTATCCTTCAGGCTTTTATCCCGAAAGTGTAACATTTAATAATTATTAAATGTCTTGCACCGCTTGGTCCAGACTTCTCTTAACTAGAGAGAACGGAACCCTAGGTGCACTTCCATCATATAATATTTAATTTTGAAAAAATCTTACCATACACGATTATAATTGTCAAGTTTTGCGAGAGAGACAATTTTTTATCAATTTTTATGAAAGAGGTGGGATGAAATTTATTTTTCTTGGTAAATTGTAAATTTTATAAATTAATTATTTATTATATTTGAAAAGGAACTGGTGTAAAAGATATAATGCAGAAAATTAAGGCACAAATCCCCAACAACTTTCTTTTTTTATCTAAAGGGGTAATATCATCTAAAGGGGGAGGATGATGAAATCCAAATATCAGGAGCAAAATGAATAATAAGCTCCAAGCCGGGTTAATAAATATACAGATAAGGCCTAAAATACCTAAAGTTATATAATAAGCAATTTTGCTATTTTTACCAAATAAGGAATAAATTATAT
>DAOWEX010000079.1:0-5486 GCA_030638265.1 Atribacterota bacterium | reverse complement strand
GTTGGGTTGCTTGCCGCGAAAGATATAGGGGTAATTATAAAAAAATATGGCTCAAAATTTATTATTCTGGGTTTTTTAATAACTTTTGTTGGTGCTATGGCAACATATGGAATGGCCTTAATTTTACCGGGGATAAATTCTTATGAAGTAACAGGGGTATACACCGGAGCGTTAACCAGTTCCCCCGGGTTGGCAGCTGCCCTGGAATCTGCCCGTGAACACTCTTCCCAATTAGTTGAAAATTATGATTCTTTATCCGAAAGAAAAAAACAGGAATTATTAAAAGTGATTGATTTATTCGGGAAGGAGAAAATAGAAGATGCAGGTTTCCTAACTGAGGAACAGAAAAGGCAATTTATAAAGAGCGCAGAAGCCGGAATTGGCATAGGACATTCTGTTGGTTATCCCTTCGGAGTGCTGATTGTAATCCTTGCTGTGAATTTTTTACCGATAATATTTAAAATAGATGTTAAAAAAGAGCGGGAAATATTTTCCCGGGAAATAAGTGAAGCCAGAATGAGCAGCTCTATCAATGGAGACCAAGATACTGTTCGTTTTGACCTGACTGCTTTTGCAATAGCTTGTTTCTTAGGTTACACTATCGGGAAATTAAAGTTTAATTTAGGACCACTTGGCTATGTAGGCTTTGGTTCAACCGGTGGAGTTCTATTAAGCTCATTAATTCTAGGACATATTGGCAAAATCGGTATCCTAAATTTTAGAATGGATAATAAAATATTAGGGGTTATTCGGGAAATTTCGCTGGCTTTCTTCCTGGCGATAATCGGATTAAGATATGGTTTTTATGCCTTTACAGCTCTATCCGGTACAGGAATTTATTTAGTTATCACTTCTTTGGTAGTCGGTCTGATAGCGATAATTATCGGTTATCTGGTAGGGAGGTATATATTTAGGCTAAATTGGATTATGTTAGCAGGAGCCCTTTGCGGGGGCATGACCTCCACCCCCGGATTAGGAGCTGCCATAGAAGCAGTGAAAAGCGACGAACCGGCTGCCGGATATGGGGCGATCTATCCCTTTGCTCTATTGGGAATGGTCATTTTTTCCATTATTCTACATAATTTGCCGATATAGGATAGATTATCCGTTATACCCCGGATAGAAGATAATCTTGTTTGAATTAATGAAAGTAGAAGAGCACTCCATCAATATGGCTCACATATTTAACTATCGAGAAGGTTTTACTTCTAAAGATGATACCCTGACTGAGGTTTTCTATCAGAACTTTAAAAGTGGTCCTTATCTAGTGAGATAAAAATGTTTCCGATTATCGGCGGGGGATAGAAGAAATTAGAAATTTAATAAATTACGGAGGACTTTTGCCGAAAAGAAACAGTAAGGGAATTCTCTAAAGGTATAAATTTTAGAAAACGATTCCATGTTTTTCACAATTTCTAAAAAGAAGGAGAGAAACTCATCACTATTACAGATTTGAGAAAAGGGAAGTTCGAGATAGACTGGGTTAAGTTTATTTTCGACAAACCTGCGAGCTAGACCGAGGAATTCTCCTAGATTGCTCTCTTTATAATTTTGACTACACAGATAAAGAGAATTTTCAAGACATCGGGAAAAATTGATAAAGTTATTTAATATATTTTTATTTTCTAAGGGCTTGAGCTTCCCAATGATATCTGCAGTAAATTCATTAATTAATTCGATAGAGGGGAGAGGACATTCTTCAAAAGGAAGGTCCGGGGAGGTAGATAAAAAATTAATTTTTTCCAATCTTAGGCCTCCTGAGTCAGAAAGAGCGGGTAGAGAAATGGAAGAATACCGGTTGATGACCAGTTTGGATGATGAATTGAGGAGCAGGGCTTATTTTTTTCTAAAAAAGAGGGGATTTTACCCCACAAGGGGAAGAGGGAAATTTGCTTGTTTTTAGGGGTTTTAATGCTTAATCTTTTCATTTACAAAAGTGCCTCTATGTCCTGGATGCCAATCTCTTCCCGGGAGATAAAAGGTTCAGCGAATTCTGTGCCAATAAGACTCCCCCAATAACGGTTAGAATTTAAAATCCATTCAAACAACTGATGATCTTCGGGAGAAGGGCCAAATTGAGATTCGTAATACCTTATCGCCTCTATCTTCATTTCCACTTCTTTAGTTATATCTATAATAAAAGAAGGTTTAATATCCTGCTTTAGATGAGAGGCAAGATAATAATATATTTTTTTTACATAAAAGGGCCTGCCCTTCATCTCTGTTTTAGTAAATTTTCCATAGAAACGAGCAGCATCACATATTTTTGAGGTAGCAATATGATCAGGATGGGCATCTATCCAATAGGGGGCAAAGAGGATATCCGGCTGGATTTTTCTAATGATTTCCGCCAATTCCTGACGAGCTTCTATTTCATCTTGAAGATATCGATTAGGAAAATCGAGGGTAATTCTCTCTTCTATACCTAATACTCTGCTTGATTTTACACTTTCTTTTTTTCTTATCTCGGGATTTCCCTGAGGAGTAGGCTCTCCATCGGTCAAATCTACTATAGTAACTTGATGGTCCGCCTCAGTAAATTTTAATATTGAACCACCCATCCCTAATTCCACATCATCAGGATGTGGGCCGACAGCTAATATATTAAGCATTTTTTCACCTCATTATCGATAATTTTTTGGTAGTATTTTAATCTTGTTTCAGGATCATCCAGATAATTTCCAAAAGTACGATTTTTATCTTTATAGATCATACTTACCGGCAATTCCTTTACAGTTAAATTATTTTTATAGGCCTGGACCCACAGTTGAAGAGGTAAACCATATCCTTTTTCTGTTAATTCTAATTTTTCTAATATAATTTATAATTTCCCCGTTACTGCCCGAGCAATGGAGAAGGAGTGGTCATTTATTCTTTTCAAGATATTAATTATATCGAGGTGAACACCACTGGTCTTTTGAGAAAGTTCTACACCTATGTTTAAGCGGTTGATATGAGTTTTACGTAATTTTATTTCTAAAGAATCAATATATTCTTTTTGGTCAATTACTTTCTGAGCCATCCTCTGGTCCTGGAGGGCAAAAGCCCCTATGGCGCTGCGAAGATTATTATATATTTCTTTATGCATATTTTTAATCTCCTCCACCCCTTTATCAGAAAATATAAGACTATGGTCTATCTTTTTTTCTATCAGAGGAATCAGGTTTTTATCCATCAAGTCTCCTATATGTTCAAGGTCATCAACAATATACAACAGTTTAAATACCTCTCGAGAATTTTCTTCGGAGAGGGTTGCAAAGCTTATTTTAGTTAAATATCTGGTTATCTCTTTAGAGAGATTATCTACAATCATATCTTGTTGGTCAATCTTATCCAGTAATTTTTCATCATTATTAAGGAAAACTTGCATAATGCCTAATACCATCTCTTCGACAGTATTAGAAATGCGTAATATCTCTTTACTGGCAAGATAGAAGGCAATCTCAGGTGTTTTGAGGGCGCCTAAATCTAAAAATTTTGGTTTTTGCAAGGATTCTACTTCTTCAGTTTTAGGGATAATTTTTTCTAAAAGTTTAGCGAATCTTTCAGTAAAGGGGAGAAAGATCAGGGCATTACCGATGATAATCAAGGCATGGGCATTAGCAATCTGTCGAGGGAGATTCATAGAAGTCTTTTGTACCAGGGCAATTATAGGGGAGGTAAGCAAGAAAAATATAATAACCCCACTAAGTTTAAATAGTAGATTAGCCCAGGTAACCCTTTTTGCACTTCTGGTAGCCCTAATGCCCGCAAAAAAGACAGTAGAACAAGTGCCTAAATGTGAACCCAAAATTATAGGGATAGCTAAATTAAGAGATATAAGTCCTTGCATAGCAAGAGAAATGGTTAAACCCATAGTTGCTGTGCTGCTTTGAATTAAGCTGGTAAATAAAGCTGAGACCAGTAGAGCTAATAAAGGAATGTGTTCTAAATTGGTTAATGTTTCTTTAAAAAGTGCGTGGTCTTTAAGGGGAGATACTGACTCAGACATCACCTTCATTCCCAAAAAAATAAAACCTATGCCCAATAAGATATTGCCTATGAATCTTTGCTTCCTCTTCCTCCCTAAAATCATTAACCCAAATCCAACAACAATTATTAAAAAGGCATAATCTGATATCCTAAAGGCAATTATTTGGGCAGCGAGAGTTGTCCCCATGCTGGTTCCCAGTAAGATACTGAGAGTCTGACTCAGGGTCATAATCCCGGTGTTTACTAAGCTTACCAATAGACTAGAAGCAGCGGTGCTGCTCTGGATAGTAAAGGTAAGGATAATACCAGTGGACAGGGCGATTAATTTATTTTTGGATAAAGTACTTAAGATTTGTTTCAGCTTGTTTCCGAAAGTATTTTTTAAGCCTTTACTGGTAATTTGCATTCCATATAAGAATAGAGCCAGACCGCCGATTAGACCCATTAGAACAAAAAACATATTATTCTCCCTTATTTAGTATATACTCACTTAGCAGGGTAAATAAAATAGTTGTGTTCAAGAATTGAATTGAGCATCTTGTATTTATACTAACGACTATTCACTAACGACTAGTTTATTTCAGCTTTTTATATAATACCCTGAAAGAGCAAATTTGTAAATTCATTTTTTGCTACCCCACTAAGTCTTACATTAACAATTTACTAACATACCACGTTAGTGTAAACTTTAGTGGGGTAGTTAGAATGATTTAAGGAAATGTTGAACTGAATAGATAAAAAGGTGTAGACTTACCTATATACAAAACAAACAATATACAAAACAAACATTGTAAATTATAATTTTGTGTGATATGATGTAAAAAATTGAATATATAAATGGTGGAGATTTTAGAGAGAACCATTTTATTAACCAGGGGGTTAACCCCTTTTATCTGATTTTAGTCAGATATATCGGTTGATGAAATGGTTTTTTTATTTATTATAATACGAGGAGAATGTTGATGAAGACAGATGTAGTAATTATAGGTGGAGGAATAATCGGCACAGCTATTGCCCGAGAATTAGCCAGATACAAACTTGATATAACTCTAATAGAAAAAGAAGATGATGTGGCAATGGGGACCAGCAAGGGCAATTCGGGGATTATCCATGCTGGCTATAACGCTGATTTTAGAACCCTAAAAGGACAATTAAATATAAAAAGCAATCCCAGGTTTGATAAATTATGCCAGGACTTAAAAGTGCGCTTTAAGAGAATAGGTTCCTTGGTAGTAGGCTTCACTGAAGAAGACCTGGGGAAATTAAAAGGATTAAAAGAAAATGGAGAGAATAACGGCCTTAAAAATTTAGAGATAGTTGCCGGTGATAAGTTATTTAGATTAGAAACCAATTTAAATCCCCAAGCAAAATATGCCCTTTATGCCCCTGCTGCCGGGATTATTTCCCCTTATGAATTGACTATTGCCCTGGCTGATAATGCAGTGATAAATGGAGCTAAAGTCTTACTGGAAACCGAAGCGAAAGATATCAGAATTGAAAATGGACAGGTTTGC
>DAOWEX010000008.1:0-8986 GCA_030638265.1 Atribacterota bacterium | reverse complement strand
TTAGGGGAAAAAAAGCAGCAGGAGGATTTTTAGGATGAGACACAAGAAGCTAAAAGGAAAATTAGGTCGAAATAGTAGTCATAGAAGCTCATTATTAGCTAATTTATCTATTTCACTTATTACTCATAAAAAAATTGAAACTACTTACGCTAAAGCCAAGGAAGTTCGAAGATGTATAGAAAAATTAATAACTATAGCCAAAAATAATAATATACAAGCTCAGAGAGAAGTTCAAAAAGTTATAAAAAATAAACAAGCTTCAAAAATATTGTTTGAAGAAATTAGCCCCAAGTATTTGGAGAGAAATGGCGGTTATACCAGGATTGTAAAGACAGGATTTCGTAAAGGTGATTCTGCGCCATTAGCCATAATTGAATTTATGGAATAGATAAAGAACAATAGATAAAAGGTTAAAAAGTTTTATATTAAATCCGATTATTAAACTTTTTAACCTTTTGATTTTTAATAATCTCGTATCGAGGATAGCGTACAGCGTAGAGTTAAGAAAGAAGAAGAAAGAAGAGAGAAAAAAAGTAGGGGCGTATTGCATACGCCCTGATAGTATATAGCAAAAAACCATAATTCAAAATACAAAATTATTTTTATATATGTATACTGTATTACTATTGCGATTATAAGTGCATATCATACATCGCGTCATGTAGGGGTTGGATTTGTCCGACCCGGGTGTTTTGGTAATTTTTCTTCTAATGGGCTCAATTCATTGAGCCCCTACACGCTATACGCTCTACGCTAAAGTACGCGATACGAAATACGATCAAGTGGTGAGCATTTTGATTAAAATAAAAAATTTAGGTTATATATATCACCTACATAAAAAAAACCAGGTAAAAGCTTTAGATAAGATTTCTTTAGAAATAAAAAGAGGAGATTTCGTTTCTATCATAGGCTCAAACGGGTCAGGGAAATCTACTTTAGCCAAACATTTGAATTGTTTATTGCTTCCTACTTCTGGAAATATTTGGGTAAATGGAATGAATACTAAAGACAAAGACAAGGTGTGGGCAATAAGACAAAAAGTAGGTATGGTCTTCCAAAATCCGGATAATCAGCTTGTAGCCACTACAGTAGAAGATGATATTGCTTTTGGTCTTGAAAATATTGGGGTAAGTGAAAGAGTTATGAAAGAACGAGTTCACTGGGCTTTACAGGTTGTAGAAATGGAAGAATATAAAAATAGTGAACCTCACTTACTATCTGGGGGACAAAAACAGAAAGTAGCTATTGCAGGAGCAATTGCTATGCATTCTTCCTATTTGGTTTTAGATGAACCTACTGCTATGTTAGATCCGCATGGTCGAAGAGAGGTTATGGATACTATTAAAAAATTGAACCAGGAAGAAAATATTACCATAATATATATTACTCATTTAATGGAAGAGGCAGCAGAGTCTAATAGGGTAGTTGTATTAGATAAAGGGAAAATTGCCCTAATGGGAAGACCTGAAAAAGTTTTTACTCAAGTTGAAACCTTAAAAAAATTAAAATTAGATGTTCCTCAAATAACAGAATTGGCCCTCAGGTTAAATCAAAAAGGTTTAGATATATCTCCTCACACCTTAAAAGTTGAGGAAATGGTGGATCATTTATGTTTATATGTTTAGAAAATGTAAATTTTACTTACAACTTGCATATGCCTTTTGAAACTAAGGCGTTAAAAGATATTAGTTTAAATATTAATGAAGGTGAATTTATTGGACTAATTGGACATACTGGTTGTGGAAAGACTACTTTGATTCAACATTTTAATGGATTACTTGAACCTACTTCTGGAAAAGTTTATGTAGAAGGTTTGGATATAAATGAAAGAGGAGTAAATCTTAGGCTAATAAGGCAAAAAGTGGGTTTAGTATTTCAATATCCAGAGAATCAATTATTCGAAGAAACAATATTCCAGGAAGTTGCCTTTGGTCCTAAAAAATTAAGTCTATCAGAAGATAAGATTGAAAAAAGGGTTCGTGAAGCCTTAAAAATGGTTGATCTTGATTATAATCTCTATGCTGAGCGTTCCCCTTTTTCTCTTAGTGGAGGAGAAATGCGTAGGGTAGCCTTAGCTAGTATATTATCCATTAGACCCAAAATGTTAGTTTTGGATGAACCTACAGCTAATTTGGATCCTCAGGGTAGGAATAAGATATTATCTGAAATAAAGGCAATTCATGATAATTTCGGGATTACTGTTGTATTGGTTTCACATAATATGGAAAAAATTGCTGAGATAGTCAATCGTCTCCTGGTAATGCATCGGGGAGAGATTATTTTGGATGGACCACCTCGAGAGATATTTGAAAAATACGCTGATGATTTAATAAAAGTAGGGTTAGGTCTTCCTCAGGTAACCAGATGTATGTATGAATTAAAAGCAAAAGGGAAAGTAATATATACTGGAGTACTTACTGTTGAAGATGCTGAGAAAGAAATATTAGATAGAGTGAGAAAATCTAACAAAGAGTTAAAAATCAAAAAAGGTTAATCTTTAAAAAAGTTATAAAGAAGATGAACAAAAATGAAAATATTAAGGAATATTAGCTTTGGTCAATACATTCCAAGAGAGTCTTTAATTCATAATTTAGATCCTCGAATAAAAATATTAAGCTGTTTAGCCATAATTATAAGTTTATTTCTCATAACAGAGTTTTTGGGATATTTAATTTTAGGTTCTATCATAATGATTGGTATTATTATTTCCCGAGTACACCCTAAATTTGTATTTAGAGGATTGCGCCCTATATTATTTATTGTTATATTTACTTTGATAATACATCTTTTTATGACAGAAGGAGAAATACTTTATCGTTTAGGATTTTTAAAAATAACTAAGGAAGGATTAATCAGGGGTTTATTTATCTCTTGCCGATTATTTATCTTAATTTTAACTACTTCTTTACTTACTCTGTCTACTTCTCCCATATCTTTAACCGATGGCATAGAAAGATTGTTATCTTTTTTTAAATTTATAGGTATGCCAGCTCATGAAATTGCTATGATGATGACTATTGCCTTAAGATTTATTCCTACTTTATTGGAGGAAACAGAGAAGATAATGAAAGCTCAAATCTCTCGAGGGGCAGATTTTGAAAGTGGTAACATTTTTAATAGAACAAAAAATTTAATTCCCATCTTAATACCTTTATTTGTAAGTGCTTTTCGGCGTGCTGATGAACTGGCCATTGCTATGGAAGCTAAGTGTTATAGAGGAGGAGAGGGGAGAACTCATTTTAGGCAGTTAAAGATTAGAATGGTTGACATTTTAACTTTTGTACTAATTGGGGTTATAACAGTTATGGCAAGTGTAATGTTTTAAAGATTGTATCGCGTATCGAGTATTGCGTTAAGAAATAAGCAATAGCATATAGTAAGAAAAATAGAATTCAGAAGTCAGAATAAAATAGCATGTATCGTGTAGAATTAGTTAGTTTTAGTTAATGAATTAGTATTAAATCAGCTAACCAGCTAACCAAATTGATTGGTAGATCGGGTGACTTGTAGACTGGAAGATTTCACAAATTAGGAATTTTGAATTATGCTTAATATAAAACTTACCATAGAATATGAAGGAACTCAATATTATGGTTGGCAAAGGCAAAAGGGGTTTTTAAGTATCCAGGAAATTTTAGAAGATAAAATTTCGCAGATTACACAGGAAAAGGTAACACTAATTGGTTCCGGGAGGACTGATGCAGGGGTACATGCTTTAGGGCAAGTAGCCAATTTTAAAACTAACAGCACTATTCCTTGGATAAAATTACCTTTGATTCTAAATCACTTATTGCCTTTGGATATTAGAATTAGAAAAGCAGAAAGGGTGGATGATAGTTTTCATGCTCGTTATAGTGCGGTAAGCAAAATTTATCATTATTATATTTTAAATTACCATAAAAATGACTACAACCCCCCACTTTTTTTAAGAAATTATGTTTACTGTCTTTACGGAAAGATAGATTTAGAAAAGGTAAAAAAAGCTATTACTTTTTTACACGGGGAACATGATTTTTCTTCATTTGCTTGTTCAGGAACTAATATTAAAAATAAAGTGAGGACTATTAAAGAGCTAACTGTAAATAAGAAGGGAAATATAATTTGTTTTTATTTTCAGGCAAATGCTTTTTTATATAAAATGGTCCGTACTATAGTTGGTACTTTATTAGAGGTAGGTCATAGCAAGATCGATTATTTAGAAGTAAAAAAAATATTAGAAGCCAGGGATAGGAAAATGGCGGGCAAAGTTGTCCCCGCTAAGGGACTTTTTTTAATGCAAGTTTTATACTAATTCGCTTGACATAGTGTCTTGATTATATTAAAATTTATTATGTTATTTTTTTATTGAAAGAAGAGGGTTTTATCAGGAAATACTTATAAACGTTTATCATACAGATTTATATGTGAATTTATTAGGCAGGGAGGAATAAAGTGAAAACTTTCAGTGCAAAAGCAGAAGATATTAATAGAAAATGGTATTTAATTGATGCTGAGGGAAAAATATTAGGAAGATTAGCCACTCAAATAGCTTTAATCTTAAGGGGAAAAAATAAACCCACCTATACACCTTCTATGGATTTAGGCGATTATGTGGTAGTTATAAATGCGGAAAAAATAAAGGTAACCGGTAATAAACTTAAAGGGAAAGTTTACAGATACCATACGTCTTATCCGGGAGGTTTAAAAAGTACTACTCTGGAAGTACTATTGCAGAAAAAACCAGAGTTAGTGGTAAAAAAAGCAGTACAAGGGATGATTCCTCATAATAAGTTAGGTAGAGCGATGATAAAAAAATTAAAAATTTATAGAGGAAGCGAATATCCTCATCAAGCTCAAAAATTGGAAAGAATTGATTAAACATTAAAAAGGAGGTTAAAACTTTGGCGCAGGCAAAAAGTTATGGTACAGGAAGAAGAAAATCCTCAATTGCCAGAGTATGGTTAAGTCCCGGTAAGGGGAATATAAAGATTAATAATAAAACATTGGATGATTATTTTGGACGAGAGACTTTATTAAATATTATAGAAAAACCATTGGAAGTGGCGAATAAAAGGACAGAAATTGACGTTTTTGCTAAAGTAGTAGGAGGAGGTTTTAGTGGTCAAGCAGGGGCAATACAACACGGAATTGCAAGAGCCCTTCTCCAATATGATCCTACATTACGATTAACCTTGAAAAAAGAGGGTCTATTAACTCGAGATGCAAGGATGAAAGAAAGGAAAAAATATGGCCAAAAAGGCGCTCGGGCCAGATTCCAATTTTCCAAGAGATAATTATTTTTACTATTTTAAGAAGAGAAAGGTTTACAAAAGGGGCCTTTCTCTTTTTTTTAATTTTTTATCAGGATATAGGCATACTTTATCTCTAATTTAATTTGTTTTTTTATTTCACCTTTTTAAGGAAAAACTATGAAAATCAATCCGCGATTAGATATTTATTTAGACAAGATTAAAAAAAATTCAGAAAATATTAAAAATCTATGTCTGCAACACGAAATCGAAGTAGTTGGAGTTACCAAAGGTTGTTGTGCTATCCCTGAAGTGGCCCAAGCCATGATCGAGGGAGGTATAAAAATTCTTGGAGATTCTCGAATTGAAAATATTAAAAAATTAAAGGGATTTAAAATTAAAGCGGATATGATGTTAATCAGGATCCCTATGCTTAGCGAAGTTAATAAAGTTATAAGATGGGCTGATATAAGTTTGAATTCTGAAATCTCCGTAATTAAATCCTTGTCCCAAACAGCCTTAAAGAATGACCTTATCCATAAGATAATTTTGATGATAGATTTGGGTGACTTGAGAGAGGGAATTATGCCTGATGAGACATTAAGGATGGTAGAAGAAATTAGAGAATCATCAGGAGTAAAATTGATAGGTCTCGGGGCAAATTTTTGTTGTATTAGTGGAGCAATGCCCTCTCAGAAAAATTTAACCAAACTGGTTAAATTAGCAGAAGAAATAGAGAATAATTTTGGTATTACTTTAGAAGTAATATCAGGTGGGAATACCAGTGTTTTAAAATTGGTTGAAAATAATATAATTCCTGAAAGGATAAATCAGTTGAGAATAGGAGTAGGCATTCTCCTTGGTCAGGATGATGCTAGATCGCGCAATTTAATTGGAACATATCAAGATACCTTTATTTTGACTGGAGAAATTATAGAACTTAAAGAAAAACATTCTTTACCCCAAGGAGAGATTGGCCGGGATGCTTTTGGAGAAATGCCTGTTTTTCAGGATTTAGGAATAAGAAAAAGAGCCATTTTAGCTATAGGCAAACAGGACATTCGTCTTAATAGTTTGATTCCTCTGAAAGAAGGGATAAAAATAATAGGCGCAAGTAGTGATCATCTAATTATTGATGTTACAGATTTTAAAGAAGATGTAAGAGTAGGCGATGGGATAAAGTTTAGATTAAATTATCCTGCTTTACTTTCTGCCACTACTTCTAATTATATTAATAAATATTTTTTATAGGGAGGAGAAAAAAATTAATGGCAATAAATATGAAAGGAAAAAATTTAGTATCTATCGATGATCTAAGCAGAGAGGAACTTGCCCAAATATTAGAAATTGCTGAGATTATAAAGTTAAGACACTATTCTCAGGAGAGTCAACCCATTTTAAAGGGTAAGGTTTTGGGGATGATCTTTCAAAAACCTTCTTTAAGAACCAGGGTTTCTTTTGAAACGGGGATGATACAATTAGGCGGTGAAGCTATTTATTTAGGCCCTGATGATATAAAATTAGGACAAAGAGAAGCTACCAAGGATATTGCTCAAGTATTATCCCGTTATGTAAATGGGATTATGGCTCGAACTTTTAGTCATGATATAATATTAGAGTTAGCCAAGTATTCATCAGTTCCGGTTATCAATGGTTTATCTGATCTTCTACATCCCTGCCAGGTATTAGGTGATTTATTGACCATTAAAGAAAAAAAAGGCAGGTTCTCAAATTTAAAACTGACTTATATTGGTGACGGTAATAATGTAGCCCATTCTCTAATGTTTGGAGCTGTTAAGGTAGGGATAGATATTGTTTTAGCTGTTCCTCCTGGCTATGAACCTCGATCGGAGATTGTAGAGAAAGCCAAAGAGGATGCCCAAAAAATAGGTAGTAAATTAGAAATTATTCATAACCCAAAAGACGCTGCAAATGGGGCTGATATAATTTATACTGATGTTTGGACCAGTATGGGATTTGAAAAAGAAAGCGAAAACAGGAAGAATATATTTAAGCCTTATCAAGTAAATCAAGGTTTAGTAAGCAAAGCAAAAGATGATGTAATAATTTTACATTGTCTTCCCGCTCACCGTGGAGAAGAGATAACTGATGGAGTTGTAGATGGATCTCATTCTGTGGTAATTGATCAAGCAGAAAATAGGTTGCATGCGCAGAAAGCTGTGTTAGCTTTATTATTGTAAGCAGTAATTGATTAAAATGGAAAAAAATTTTATAATGGTTAATAAGGATAGTTATTATCTATTTTAGAGAAAGTTTGTTATTTTAATTAAACAAATATAGATTGAATAATTAAATATAGCCTAGATCTGATATAGATTAATCTTAAATAATGGAAAAAAAAGGAGGATTAAGTGCCTATTTCTTTTCGTCTTTTAGATATTATTGATATTTTGGTTATCGCCTTTTTATTATATCATATAACGTTATTGATCAAAGATACTCCAGCAGTACAGTTAATTAAAGGGTTGATTATCCTCTTTATCGCATCTTTTATTGCTGATCAGCTTGGTCTACGAACCATCAATTGGCTCTTAAAAGGGGCAATGGCTATGATGGTCGTGGCTTTACCCATAATATTTCAACCAGAAATAAGAAGAGGATTATTAAAGATGGGGAGAAGAGGGTTTTTAATAAATGCTTCTTTTTTACATAAAGCCGATAATAAAAAGATTGAACAATTGATAAATGGGTTAGTTATGGTTATACCTATGCTTTCTACAAAACACAAAGGGGCTTTGATTGTTTTGGAGAGGGAAATTGGTTTAAAAGATATTTTAGAGACTGGTATTATATTAAATGGTGAGTTTTCTCCAGAATTACTATATTCTGTTTTTATGCCAGATTCACCTTTGCATGATGGAGCAGTAATTATTCGGGGGAATAAGATAATAGGGGCTAATTGTATTTTACCCTTAAGCGAGAGAACAGATATTAGCAGAGCTTTAGGTACTCGACATAGAGCAGCCTTAGGTTTAAGTGAACAGACAGATTCGTTAATAATTGTTATTTCAGAAGAAACCGGTAATGTCTCTATCGCTTTAGATGGCAAAATTACTCGACCTTTAGAACCCCAGGGGCTGAAAAAAATGTTAACCCATTTATATCAGCCGAAAATAATTTCTGAGTTTAATTTCTGGCAACAAGAGGAAGATAATAAATGAAGGAATTAAGGAATTGGTTATTAAAAAATATTGATATTAAATTGCTTTCCTTATTTTTAGCTATCATTCTATGGTTATATATAGCCAGTGGAGAGAACCCTATAATAGAAAATTTTTTTGATGTATCTCTTGCCACAAATAACCTTAGGGAGGATTTAGTGGTAAAAGAATTTCCGCTAAATATAAGTGTAGGAATTAAGGGTCCCAAGAATGTTATAAACAGTATTTCCCCGCATCAAATTAGTGGGGTGGTGGATTTTTCTGATATTAATGAAGCTGGCATATATAAATTAAAAGTAGAAGTTATTGCCCCTAAGAGGACAGAAATTACCAGGATTATTCCTTCAGACGTTAAAGTAGATCTGGAGAGGGTTTTAACTCAAATAGTTGAAGTTGAATATAGTTTAATAGGAATACCTGAAAAAGAATATTCTTTAGCTGATGAACCCCAATTAGATCCTTCTAAAGTTAAAATAACTGGTGCTCAAAGCATATTAGAAAAGATAAAACAGATAATTTGCACTATCGATATTTCCGGAATTAAAGATGATATAAATAAGAAGATAGAGGTAAAAG
>DAOWEX010000030.1:0-2138 GCA_030638265.1 Atribacterota bacterium | reverse complement strand
TTCTAAGGGGAGATGACTTAAATCTATATAATATGCGTCTTGTTGGATTACTACTACATTTACTCCTTTTAAACTTTCATATATCCTACGAGCAACTGTAGTTTTTCCTGAACCAGTGCCTCCGGTAATACCTATTATTAAAGGTTTCATAAACTCACTCCTTAAAAAAGTTAACCAAAGGTGCCAGGCACCTTTGGTTAACTTTTTTTATTTTTTGTTTTTTAAATGTTCTTGGTAAGTTTTGGAAAATATATGCCTTCCATTTTCTCCCAATACAAAATATAAATAATCTTCATCTGCAGGTTCAAGGGCTGCTCTAATTGAATCGAGCCCGGGATTACAGATGGGGCCTGGTGGAAGACCTTTATAAAGATACGTATTATATGGAGAATCTATTTTCAAATCAGATTCTTCTAATCTTTCTTTAGGTTTTTCTAAAATATATTGTATTGTAGCACATGATTGTAACTTCATATCTTTTTTTAAGCGGTTATGAAAAACAGATGATATTTGCCTCTTTTCTTCGGCAAATTTAGCCTCTTTTTCAATGATTGAGGCTAAAGTTATAATTTCATCCATAGAAAATCCAATTTCTTCAGCTTTATCTTTTAACTTTTTATCTACTACGTGGTTAAAATTTGATAATAAAAGTTTAAGCATATTTTCTGAACTATACCTTTTGGGTACTTCATAGGTATCGGGGAATAAATAACCTTCCCAGGATTTTTCGCTATCTTTCACTAAATTTATAAATGATTCTTTCTCTATAATCTCTTTCTTATCCAATAATTCAGCAATTTGAGTGCAAGTATAACCTTCGGGAATAGTTATTCTATATAAAATTACTTCTCCTTCTACTAATTTTTCTAAAATCTGGAACATATTCATTGCAGGACTGAGATTGTATTCTCCATATTTCAATCTTTCTTCTAATTTTGATACTTTTATTAAAACTCTAAAGATATAATTATTTTTCCTAATTATATTATTCTCTTCTAAGATATGCACAATTTCTTTTGCATTAGAACCTGAAGGGATATTAATAATTTTTTGGATTGAAGAATTCTCTTCTGAGGGGAAATATGCGGCAATAAAAAATAAAATAACAATCAAAAACATTAGGGAAAATATAAAAAATAATTTATGAATGAAATTCATTTTCTATCTCTTTATTCATCATCTTTCTATCTAAAAATGATTGAAGAATTATTACTGCGGACATCTTATCAATAACTTTTTTTCTCTTTTTACGGCTCTGGTCAGCATGAATTAATAACTTTTCAGCCTTTGAGGTACTTAAACGTTCATCTTCTAATTCTACTGGTAATTTGCAAATTTCCTTAAGTTTTTCAGCAAAGGAAAGAGCGTTTTTTGCCTGTTTACCTAAAGTCCCATTCATATTTTTGGGTAAACCTACAATTATTTTTTTCACATCATATTTATCTACGATATTTTTTATATTTTTTAAATCCTCGCCTACATTTACCGAAGAAATTGTAGGCAATCCCTGGGCGATAATCTCTAATTCATCACATATGGAAATTCCGATCCTCTTTTCACCTAAATCTATACCTAATATTCTCATAGTTTAATAATTACCTAAATAATTTCGTATACTTTGTCTAAGGCCTGGCTTAGTTTATCTGTTTTTGATCCTCCAGCTTGAGCCATTGTTTTTTTCCCCCCGCCTCTTCCACCAACAATAGGGGCAATAATTTTTATAATATTCCCAGCATCAAAACCTTTTGATACTAAATCATCGGTTACCATAGCCAATAGTCCCACTTTATTTTGGTTCAATTCTGTACCCAATACTATTACACCTGACTTAATTTTTTCTTTAATCAAGTCTCCCCAATTTCTTAAATCATTATTATCTAAGGCATCAACTTTTACTGAGATAACATTTGTTCCTTTGATCTCTCTCTTCTTAGAAATTAATCTGTCTATTTCATATCGAGCTAATTTATTTTGAGCAATTTTAATCTCCTTTTTCAAATCATTAACTTCATCTATGGTTTGTTTAATTTTTACTAATATTTCAGTAGGAGCAATTTGAAGTTTATCAGAGATTTCGTTTATAATATTTTCTCTTTCTTTAACATATTTCAAAGCCTTTTCTCCAGTTACAGCTTCTA
>DAOWEX010000065.1:0-4153 GCA_030638265.1 Atribacterota bacterium | reverse complement strand
TATTTAACCAAATTACGTTAAATTATAAATACCTAAAGTGGATATCCTTTCTTCTTCCTTTTTAATTATGTTATTAAAATCTAAATTTAACATATTGCACATTGCAGTAGAGTAAAAAAGATTGGAACCCAATTCTGTTTCAATAATTTCTTTACAACTTTCACACAACGAACCTTCTATGTGAGTATCCATAAATTTATGAATTTCCATTAATTTTGTATTGGAAGGGACAACTTGTTTTTTTGCTTTAATTTTTATACAACCACACTGGGTTACTGCCTTGGCAATTGCCCGATTTACTCGAGCATTAGATTCTTGATATTTGGTTATTACATCAAGGATGCTTCGATGTTGGATTAAAAATTGGTCTACACTATTTTGAAAAATAATATTATCATTTTTATTCATAGTATAACTAACCTCCATGGATACATTTTATTCATTTGAACATAGTATTTTAATCAACAGAATTTCTTTAAAGTCATGATGATCATAGATAGGTAAGATAAGATAAAAATTGTTTGATTTTATTTAAAATATGTTCGATGATTAAAAAAACTAATTTATATAGAAAATCCTCTATTTAATTATACGTATAGGTTTATCTTTTTGTCAAGAAATATTAATTATTTTTAATTATTAGTTTACTTGGTTGCTTGGTTAGCTAGTTAGCTGGCTTAATATTAATTCATTAACTAACTAACTAACCAGGTAACCATTTAACCAACTAACTAGTTCTATACGCAATACGCAATACGAAATGGGTTCTTTGTTTTGACAGGAATAAAGGAGCATGCTATAATTTATTTGGCTTTCAGGGAAATAGATATAAAAATTGTTCATTTCAACTATTTAAATTATTGTATTTAGAATAATTAAAATTGGGCTTAAATATTTTTAATGAATTTATATTACAAAATACTAAATAGTAAGGCCCAAAAAAGAGGAGGTGAAGGCTCTAAACATTTTTTAAAAAATAATAAATAGAAGGAGGAAAAGAATTATGCCAGCAAAGAGAATTTTAAGAATTATTTTCATCATTGTTGGCGCAGTGATAGGCTATGAAGCATATAGAAGGTTTTATTTTATTTCTGACTCATCAATTTATTATAATATTTTATTCAACTTCCTGGCAATAGTTATAGGAGGAACAGTAGGTTTCTTGCTTTCCTTTTTATTTAATACCAAAATTCAACGCTTATGTTCAGAAATTATTTGCCGCTTACAAAAAATACCTACTCAAAACATTGCTGCTGCAATTATTGGGTTAATTATCGGACTTATTATTGCAAATTTATTAGCCTATTCACTCTCATTTATTCCCTTAATTGGTTCATACCTTCCTATTGTATTAAGTGTAATAATGGGACTAATAGGGATAAATATTGGACTAAATAAAAAAGATGAGATAATTAATTTTTTTGGAAGTTTTAAAGGTTTTAACAGAATAAGAAAAAAAGAATATAATAAATATTTAGTGCATCCCAAGATCTTGGATACGAGTGTGATTATTGATGGTCGTATTTTAGATATTTGCCAGACAGATTTTTTAGAAGGGGATTTGATAATTCCTCGTTTTGTTTTGTCTGAACTTCAGCATATTGCGGACTCTTCTGATTCTTTGAAAAGAAACCGAGGACGCCGAGGTTTAGATATACTTAATAAAATGATTAAAATCAAGAAAAACAAGATTAAAATTATTGGAAAAGATTATAAGGAACTAAGAGAAGTCGATACTAAAATAATTAGACTGGCTAAAGATATCAAAGCCAAAGTTATAACCAATGATTATAATCTGAATAAAATTGCTCAACTCGAAGGGATTACCGTGTTAAACATTAATGATCTATCTAATGCCCTAAAGGCAGTCATATTGCCTGGAGAGGAAATAAGTACTCAAATAATAAAAGCGGGGAAAGAACCAGAGCAGGGAGTTGCCTACCTTGATGATGGAACAATGATAGTAATAGAAGATGGAAATAGATATGTTGGAAGAAAAGTGAATGTTTTAGTTACCAGTATTTTACAGACCCCTGCAGGTAGAATGATTTTTGGGAAAATAAAAAGGATGATAAATGATAAATCAAATAAATTTAAAAATACAGTCAGGCTATCTTCTGGTAAGTAAAACTACTAAAGTATCCAGAATTCAGGAGCCAGAATATTATTAGCGTATAGCGTATAGCGTTTAGCGTATAGTAAAAAAGCACAAAACGTATAAGAAGACAGAAGTCAGAATAAATTAGTATCTCATATATAGTACATAGTGAAGAAAGATAGAAGTAGGACAGGCGTCTCGCCTGTCTATTAGTCAATTAACGACTAACTTAACTGGTAAACCGGATAACCAGCTAACTAGCTAACCAACCAGCTAAATATAGTGCCTAGGGCCCAACCACAAGGCTTATGGTTCATAAAATTAAGATTTGAAAGGGAACAAAAATATGTCACTGAAGATATACAATACTTTAACCCGAAAAAAAGAGGAGTTTGTCCCCCTCAAAGAAGGCGAAGTGGGGATGTATATCTGTGGACCTACAGTGTATAATTTTATTCACATAGGGAATGCCCGGCCTTTTATAATCTTTGAAGTAGTAAGAAGGTACTTAAAATTTAAGGGTTATAAAGTAAAGTATATCCAAAATTTAACCGATATAGAAGATAAAATGATAAATAATGCTCGGAAATTAAATATTACCGTTTCTGAATTAGCAGAAAAATTTATTAAAGAATATTTTATTGATACTGATTCCCTTAATATAGGAAGAGCTGATGTTCATCCTCGAGCCACTGAACACATTAAAGAGATAATAGAATTAGTAAAAGGATTAGAGGAAAAAGGATATGCCTATACAATAGATGGTGATGTATTTTTTGATGTATCTAAGTTTGAAGCTTATGGAAAACTTTCTGGACAGAACATTGAAGAATTAAAATCGGGGGCGCGAGTAGAGATAGATGAAAGAAAAAGAGAAGCAATTGATTTTGCTTTATGGAAAAAAGCCAAAGAGGGAGAACCCTCCTGGGAGAGCCCCTGGGGGAAGGGCAGACCTGGTTGGCATATTGAATGTTCAGCTATGTCGATGAAATATTTAGGAAAAACTTTTGATATACATGCCGGGGGCTCGGATTTAATCTTTCCCCATCATGAGAATGAAATAGCTCAAAGTGAAGCTTACACCAACCAACCTTTTGTAAAATATTGGATGCACAATGGATATCTTTGCCTAAATAATCAAAAGATGTCTAAATCTCTGGGGAACATAATGAAGGTAAGAGAGATACGTAAAAAATATGAAGGGGAAGTAATTAGATATTTTATCTTATCAGCACATTATAGAAGCCCTCTTAATTTTAGTGAAGAGCAACTCCAACAAGCTCAGAGTAGTTTGCAGAGGTTAAATAATATAGTTTTCAATATTAAACATCTATTAAAACAAGGTAAATTTAAAGAATCAAAAGATAAGGATGATGAGCTAATCTTAGAAAAAAGCAAAGAAAGTGAACAACAATTTATTGAAGCAATGAATGATGATTTTAATACTCCTGTTGCCTTAAGTCGACTCTTTGGTTTTGCGAGAGAAGTAAATATATATCTTAATTCTCCAGGATTAAAGAATAAGTTAGTACTGGAAAAAATTTATGAATTTTATCAAGACTTTGCTGGTCAGATATTAGGTATTTTAAAAGAGGTTGGTTCTGAAGAAAGTTTCGAACAGGAAATAAAAAATTTAATCAAGGAGAGAGAAGAGACCAGAAAAGCAAAGAATTGGAAAAAATCAGATCAAATTAGGGATGAATTAAGAAATAAAGGAGTGATTTTAGAAGATACACCTGAAGGGGTAAGATGGAAAAAAAGCTAAAAACGTAAAGCGAAAAACTAAAAACCATAATTCAAAATTCAAAACCTTTTTCTTAATTTTAAGCTTTGAATTTTGGTTTTGCGTTTTGCACTTTTAGTTTTGTGCTATAAAGTATACGATATACGAATTTCTAAGGAGGATTAATTAATGGGGCCAAAAGAAGGAGAAAAGGGTTTTATTAATTGCCGGGATTGTGATGACGAAGAGCTTATTTACTTAGCTTGCCAAGGAAATTTGTTAGCAGAAGAATGTTTGATTAATAGATATAAAAAGTTGGTAAAAATAAAGGC